>JANMJR010000450.1:0-5611 GCA_031371465.1 Pseudomonadota bacterium | reverse complement strand
CATGTAAATTGTTTCATAAGTCAGTTAAACTAACTGCTCAAGGTACACAAGTTAGGTGAATTCGATGGACTGGAGCGAACGGATTGTTACTGACGCAGATACCTGCGGTGGTCGGCCGCGGATCAAGGGAAGTCGGATTTCCGTTGAGTTTTTGCTTGGCCTCAAAGCTGCGGGATGGAGCGAGGAACAGATTCTCGATAATTACCCCCATCTCACTCGTGACGACCTTCAAGCGGTGTTCGCTTATGCTCAGTCTATCCTCGAAGACGAAAGTTTTGTGCCGTTAGCGCGTGCTGGATAAGCTACTCGCCGACGAAAATATCCCAGCGGGGGCGATCGATGCGCTCCGCGATGCCGGATGCGATGTGCTTTCGATTCGCGAGATCGCACCAGGGATCGCCGATGCCGAAGTTCTTCGGCTTGCGGTTGATCATAGCCGTTTACTGGTGACATTCGATCGCGACTACGGCGAACTGATCTTTAGGCAAGGCTTTGAGCCTCCACCGAGCATCATCTATTTTCGAGCGCTGCCGGCAAGTCCGCATGAGGTTAGCGATTCCGTTCTCTCTTTACTTGAAGCTCCCGAATCGATTTTTGGCGCAATGGTGGTCGTATCTCACCAAGGCATTCGGCGACGTCGTTTTAATAAAAGCGGCCAAGGCACATCGGAGACTTAACCCGGCACAACCATCCCACGCTGTACCGCAGGCCGCTTGCCAATCTCCTCAAACCAACGCTTAACATTAGCAAATTGATTGAGGTCGGTCTTGTGCCATTCGTAGCGCGCGACCCAGGGATAGGTGGCGATGTCAGCGATGGAATAAACATTTCCGCCTAGAAATTCTCGAGCGGCGAGTTCTTTATCCATCACGCCGTAGAGGCGATCGGTTTCTTTTTTGTAACGGTTAATTGCGTAGGGAACTTGCTCGGGCGCAGCGCGCAAGAAATGATGGGTTTGGCCGAACATCGGGCCGACGCCGCCCATTTGAAACATCAACCATTCGAATACATGGTAGAGCTGCCGCCAGTCGGGCGGAAGCAATTTTTGGTAATGCTGCGCCAGGTATACGAGAATCGCGCCGGATTCGAACAGCGTGATCGGTTTGCCGTCCGGGCCGTCGGAGTCGATGATTGCGGGGATTTTGCTATTCGGGTTGATAGCGATAAATTCCGGCGTGAATTGATCGCCCTTGCCGATGTCGATTTTGTGGACGTTGTAAAGCAGGCCGCACTCTTCCAGCATGATGGAAACCTTGCGGCCGTTCGGTGTGGTCCACGTATAAAGATCGATCAACGTTTTCGGTCCTGCGAAAGCGGGACGAATGCGCTCTGCGGATTGAAGTTGGTCAGATTCAGATCTAACCAATACAGCGTGAGAATTTCAGCGAACGCTTCCGCTGGAAAGCCCTTGCGGCTGCCGCGTTCATCGACGATTAGTTGATAGCAATAGGGTTCGAACATCGGCGTATGCCAACGTTTGACGAATTCTTCCACGATGCGCGGAAAATGTTTTTCAATTTCAGAGAGGTGATTATCGTTTGCCATCTGCGAATTGAGTTCGACTCCCAGCGAGTCTGTCCCTAACAATGTTACTGGATTACAAGGCGTTAGGGTAGGGTGAAAATAAAGCTATCCTATCCGATAGCCTTCCTTGGTGACGGTGGTGCGCTTGCCTAGGCGGTAATCATGAATTTCTTGCAGGAACATCAACTCCTCGATCACCTCGAACGGAAAACCGTGGCGGTCGCCACGACTATCAATCATCAACGCGCTAAGAAATTCTGGAAATTCTTTTGCGCCCCACATCAACAGGATTTTCTCGACAATGCGCGGAAAATGTTTCTCAAGGGCGCAAACATATTTCCGGTCGAAGCTTTGTTTGTCCTTATTCGAACTGTTCATGGGGAGCGTAAGTGAAGTGAAGGTAATGATAGGGGAAATATACAAGAATCAAAAAGAATTGCAAATGCGGTTTAGGCGCGCTTCGTGTGAATAAAATGCGTAATCGCCGCAAGCTGCGCCGCTTGAATCCGGCCCGGAATCTCCGCGCTTGACTGCGCGCCGGCAACCACGCCTTGGGTGTCGAGCGCGGTCAGTGCGGCCTGCGCGTCAATCAAGTAGGACACTTCAAGCGCGGTTTGCGCGCCGCTGACATAGCCACAGACGCGCAACAAATCGCGAAAGCGTTGTGGGCGGCGCAAGCCGTCGGCGCCGATCAGCAGTTCCAGCAAGGCTTGCGGCGCCAATCCGCGCGCGTGCTCCACCGAGGCGATCCAGCGCAATGTGAGTTTAGCCAGATCAGCGCAATCGCTCGGTACGCGCAATCGCATCGACACAGCAAGGACGGGCGTGTTGGCGGCATCATGCTGGAACGCCGCGCTGGGAGCGCGTCTGCGGCCATCGATCGTTGCGACCAGCGTCGCGTAGCGAACCGCCAGTGGGGCGCCATCGCGCGCCGCGGCGTCGAGCGTTTCTAGTGCCGCGTGCCGCGGATCAAGCGCCGCGAATTCCGGCACGATGCGATTTAACGCGTGCGCCTCGATCAACACCACGAACAGGCGCGATGGCTTGGCCTCCATCAAGCCGTTGGCTAATTCCTGCCACACTCGCTCGGCGACCAGCGCATCGACTTCACCATTCGCCGCCATGGCTTGCATCAACGCCAGTGTCTCCGGGGCGATGGAAAAATCGCCATAACGCGCGGCAAAGCGCGCCACGCGCAAGATGCGCACCGGATCCTCGGCGAAAGCGTCGCTCACATGGCGCAACACCTTCGCGTGCAAATCGCGCTCGCCGCCATAGGGGTCGACGAGTTGGCCGTGCGCGTCACGCGCCATGGCGTTGATGGTGAGATCGCGGCGGCGTAAATCCTGCTCCAAAGTGACATCCGGCGCAGCGTAAACCTGAAAGCCACGGTAGCCGCGCGCGGTTTTGCGTTCCGTGCGGGCAAGGGCATATTCGTCATGGCTGTGCGGGTGGAGAAACACCGGGAAGTCTTTGCCAACAGGCCGATAGCCCAGGCGTGTCATTTCCTCCGGCGTGGCGCCGACGACGACATAGTCCCGATCTTTCACCGGCAGGCCGAGCAACTCATCGCGCACGGCGCCGCCTACTTGGTAAATTTTCATTGCGGTTTCGCGATCATTTTTATCAAAATTGGCATATGCAGCGCCGGCCCTCATGGCCCTAGGCCCCCTCGTAGGCTAGCCACTGACCTAGGGCCAGGAGGACCAAGCGTCGCGACAATCTCCGAACGCCCACTACAGTTTCCCGATACACTAACGGCTTTTTCCCGCGAACACTCGTTCGAAAGAAATATTTTTCATGTTGCGGCTGGGCGTTGCGTTTCTCTGGTTGATCCATTTTCTCCCGTTTTCGGTGCTCAGCGCTATAGGTCGCGGCCTGGGTCGCGTGGTTTATTGGTCGGGCCAGGCGCGCGTTGCGCGGATCAACATCAACGCCTGTTTTCCGGAAATGTCCAAGCCCGAGCGCGAACGTTTGCTCAAAACCCATTTCGCTTACTTGGGCGAGAGTGTATTGGCGCTTGGGTTATTGTGGTGGGCGCCGGCGACGCGCATCGCGCGTTTGGTAGAAGTGGAAGGCGCCGAAAATTATGTTCCGTTCCGAGAGAAAAAACCCGTTATCGGTTTCGCGCCGCATTTTGTCGGCGTCGAATTGGGCACGATTCGCCTCGCGCTCGACTACGAAGCCGCGGCGATCTACAGTCGCCAAAAAGATCCTTATCTCAACGAACTGCTGCTGAAAAGCCGTACCCGCTTCAAGCCCATTGTGATGATCGCGAAGCAAGATGGTTTGCGCGGCGCATTGCGTGCATTGCGCGATGGACTGACCTTGTACGTCTTGCCCGATATGGACATGGGCCGCGAAGATTCCGTGTTCGTGCCGTTTTTCGGTATTCCCGCGGCCACGGTGCCGGTGTTATCGCGCTTGGCGGCTATTTCGGGCGCAGTAGTCATTCCCGCGATCACGCGGCGGCGGCCCGACGGCAAAGGCTATGTCGTCAAGATTTATCCGGCCTGGGAGGATTTTCCGACCCAGGATCATGTGGCCGACATGCGCCGCATGAACGAGTTTCTTGAGGCGCGGGTGCGCGAAATGCCGGAACAATATTTTTGGGTGCACAAACGTTTTCGTACACGGCCCGACGGCGTGAGTGCGAAAACGTTTTATCCTTGAGTGTCTTTGTCTATCTTGCCGATACGAACCATTTATGTGTTTCCCGCGAAGGCGGGAATCGAGTGGCGTTGTAAAGAAAAGACGCTGGATCCCCGCCTTCGTGGGGACGACGCAGTTGGGAGGCGAAAAATATCAGCACATCGGATCGTTTCGCGACTGAGGAACAGTTTTTAGCTTGAACACCCGCTCGACAAAATTTGCCGCCGTCATGCTCGCCGTCCTTTCCCTCGTGTGGGGTTATAGTTGGGTGACGAACAAGATTGGGATTCTGCTTTCCAGCCCGTTCGATTTCGCCGCCATGCGCGTGGTGGTCGGCGCGATCGGCCTAATTTTATTAATGCTGATTCAAGGCCGCTCGCTGCGCTTTGAGCATGGAAAATTCAACGCGTTAGTCGGCCTGCTGCAAACCTGCGCTTTTTTCCTGCTTACCTCGTGGGCCGTGTTGCACGCCGGTGCGGGGAAAATATCGGTGTTGGTGTTTATCATGCCGTTTTGGACTTTGCTCCTCGCCTGGATTTTTCTCGGCGAGCGTATTCAAGGATTGCAATGGGTCGCCGTGGGGCTAGCCCTCGCCGGGCTGGTGTTGATTCTCGCGCCGTGGAAATTTCACGGCAGTTTGTTAAGCAGCTTACTCGGCGTGAGCGCTGGCGTCATTTGGGCCATCACGTCGATTTTGATCAAGCGTTACGCAAAAAATAACCCGATCGATGTATTTTCCATGACGGTGTGGCAGCTTGTGATTGGCGCAGTGCCGCTCATCGTCGTGGCCTGGGCGACGCCCGCGCCGCCGATACAATGGGGTTGGGTGCTCATCGCGTGTTTGTTTTTTAGCGGCTTCGTTGCAACAGCCCTGGGTTGGGTGATATGGCTGTACATCTTAGACGTGCTCCCGGCGGGCACCGCGAGTTTGAGCACGTTGGCCATTCCCGTTATCACGGTTATCGGCGCGGCGCTGCAATTGGGCGAATATCCCGCGCCCCACGAGATTCAAGGCATGTTACTCATCGGCGTCGCGCTCGCTCTATTGTCCTACCTTGGCGTGCGCCAACATCGCAAAGACGATCCGTTGCTCGGGCGGGAATAGGCCTGAGAGCCAATATTGGCGCGGCGCTACAGGCATCTATAACAACTCTGTTTGTCATTGCTTCGTCGCAAACTACGCTCCTCGCAATGACAGTGTTGCGGTTTTACATGCAAGCCGGTAACTGCAACGCCTGCAAGGTTTCACCGCTCTCGCGCCGCTGCACAAAAGCCGCGATGCCGAGGTCTTTGAGTTTCCAGTCCGATTGCACGGTGATCGATTGCTTGATCTCCAGCTTGCCTTGGCGATCGAATTTCAACGGGCCGATGAGTTCGCGAACGACATAATCGTGCTCTAATTTCACGCCGCGATTCTCGCCGGCTTTGACGTTGC
>JANMJR010000439.1:0-4862 GCA_031371465.1 Pseudomonadota bacterium | reverse complement strand
CGGTCAGTTGGATCGCGGGATAGTTTGGCGCCACCGAAATTTCTTGCGCCGAGCCATACGGGCCTTCGTAGCCGTCGCTATCGATTGCCTTGACGCGCATATAAATCACGCCGCCCGCCGGACGTTGCAATTGGATTTTGGGTTCGGTCAATTTTTCATCCTTGAGCAGCGGAGAAAATTCGCGATTGCGCGCAAGCTGAAGTTGAAATGTTTGGCCGGGCGAACCGCTTTTCCATTGCAAGGTGAGCCATTTATCGTCGAGGGCGGGTTTAGCATTGCCGTCCGCAATGGGAATCGCTTTGAGGGTGAACTGCTGAATATCGCCAAACGGGCCGAGGTCGCCGGACGCGCGGCGGCTTGCAACGCGCCAAAAATACTCGCCCGGCGGCAGCGGTTTTGCAACGACGAATTCATGAGATGGCCCGCCGGCCTCGTCAAACAATTTGACCCGCATCGCAGCGTCGCGCGCGAGTTGGAAATGATACTGCGCAGCCTCGGCGACTTTTGCCCAGACAAATTTTGGGCGGTCGCCACGTACGGTGATCTTGTCTTCCGGCGATTGCAGGAAAGGCGGCTCGGGTCGCGCCTTGACGATCACCTCGCGCAGGGCGTTGTAGCCTTCCAAGCCGTTGGCGTCGATCGCGCGCACGCGCAGCGCATAACGGCCGTCTGGCAAATCGGGGAATGAGGCTTCCGGCGCTCGGAATAAGGCTTCGTCAACTATTGCGCCAGCGAGTTTTTCCCGTTCAATTTGCACCCGATATCCACTCGCGGCTGGCTGCGCGGCCCAACGGAAGCGAATCGGGGTGCGCTCGATGAGTGCCGGGATCGTAGCGAGATCCGGCGCCGGCAACAATTCCACCGGCGGCGATGGCGCTTGGCCCTGCGCTACGCGGGCGCCAAAACCTTTGGGCACGTTGACGGTGGTATTATTCGCCCGCGCCGCAACGCCACCTTCCAACACCTCGGACGAACTCGATTGGGACGCATCGTCAATGCCCACGCGAAAGTCTGTACCACGCACACCCAACTGCGCCATCGGCGTGCGAATTTCATAACGCGACGCGGCGCCTGTGAATGGCATGACTTTCGATTCGACGCGGCCGTGTTCAAGTTGCAATTCAGTCGCCGACATGTTGGTGGGCGCGAAGGCGCCGAGCCGATCTAGTTTGAGCGTTGAATTCTTCAACAGCAGGGCTCTCGTGCCGTCGACAAAGGTCAGCAGCAGAGATCCATTCTCGGCCGTCACAACTAAATCGCCCGGCAACAAGGTATCGCCGAAGGCCAGGGTTTTGTCTTCGGCGCCACGCCTGATGCTCACGTTACCTTGCAGCAGCGTCACCGTGGCGCTCGCGGGCACTTCTCTGAGCCATTCGACCGGAATGCGCAGGATCGAGTTCGGGGGCAAACGTCGCGGGTTGCGCACGGCATTGAGTTTTTGCAGATCGACCCACTGAGCAGGGTCAGTGAAATGCCGTTTGGCTATACCGATCAAGGTATCGCCGCGCCGCACGGAATACTGCCATTCCGCCGCATGAACCGTGGCTTGAACCAACAACATTTGCGCAAAAACAAGGGAAAACGGCCACAATCGGTGTCTGACGTAGCGCGTCATGAAGTGCCGTAATGTGTCGGTTGGAAGGTTATTCCGATTGTCTATAATCATGTCCCCCTGGAACGACGACGCTGCCACGACGTCGGCGCAGTCAGAAATTTGTACCCAGTCCGGAGAAAGCCTAAGTTATGCGGCGACGGCGCGTTCCAAGCGGTAACCGTAGAAATAAACTGAACTGAGTTTGAATCCACTTGCCGGCGTGAGATCGAGTTTGCTGCGGATGCGGCTCATGTGGGTGTCTACCGTGCGGGTGTTCAGTTCGGGATTGCGACCCCAGATATTTTCCAGTATATGGCCGCGAGATAACAATTGTCCGGCGTGGCGAAACAAAAACAGCGTCAGATCGAACTCCTTGATGGTCAGATCAATCACTTTGCCGTCGCGACTGATGCTTCGACCGTTTACGTCAATGCTGTAGGGGTTGAAATCGAGTTTATCTTTGTATAAGAAATCTTGTTTAGCGCGCCGTTCCAGCGCGTTGATGCGCGCCAATAACTCCATTTTTCGAATCGGTTTGACCAGATAGTCATCCGCCCCCATTTCCAATGCGGTCACGATGTCTTGCTCCTCGTCCCGGGCGGTGACGAACATGACCGGAACAGGCGTCTGGACATGGCTGCGAATCCAGACCAGCACTTCGGCGCCGCTCACATCCGGTATTCCCCAGTCAAGCAGAATCAAATCATAACTTTCCCGGCCCATATCCTTGATGAAAGCTTTGCCGGCGGCGAATGGCGCGCAAACATGGCCCGCGTTTTCAAGCCAGGTTTTGTACAAATCAGACTGGTTTTCGTCGTCTTCAAGCAACGCAATCCGCACTGAGTATTCCCTTTTACAAATTAAGCTGCAAAACCCTCGCGGATGAATTTAACACATTGTTTTCAAATTTAAAACAGGTTGAAGTTACGGAATTGATACGAACTCCAAATTGGATTTAACAATTCTTAACAATTCATTGAAAAAAAACAGCTAATTCAAATGGCACAATTCGTGCTTTGTATGTCTGTCGCCCCGTCTTGGGGGTGTGTGTTTTTTGATCAAAAGGAGTAGGAAATGCGGAAATTTATGGGTTTATGTTTAGCGGGGCTATCACTGCTGATGAGTTCGGCTTATGGCGAATCCCAGCGCGACGTAATGGTCACCATGGAGGTTAAGCGGGTCATTAAAGGGGACGATGGCCAAGAGAGCTTGGGCTCGGCCGATCAGGCAAAACCCGGAGATATTCTCCAATATACAGCCACTTATACTAACAAAACAAACAAAGTGTGGCGCGATCTTGAGGCGACCATTCCGATTCCGACCTACACCGAATACGTCCCTGCCAGCAGTCGTCCGGCCGGCGCCAAAGCGAGCTTGGATGGTAAAGCCTTTCAAACAATTCCCTTGCGCCGCAAGGTCAAGCAAGCCGACGGTAAAGAAATCACGCAATTAGTTCCCTACGGTGAATACCGGACGTTGCGTTGGTTCGTCGGAAAATTATCGGAAAATCAAGAGCTTAAATTTTCGACCCGAGTTCGGGTACTGGGCAACGAGGTACCCGCCGCGCCAGGCGCCGGGAAAGCCGTCGAGGGGGACAAAAAATGAGAACTCGTTGATTGAGCCCTTGCGAGATTGATTTAAATGCCGAATTCGCGACATACGCGTCGAGATTTCGGCACAAGTTTTTCTAGCTGTTTATTTTAATCATTTGTTTTTCTTGTTACTTAACCATGGGGATTTACATGAAACGAAATACGCAACACTTAACCCAGGCAGTCAGTCCGACCTGGCAACGTGTGGCCTTCGTTATGCTGCTCCTGATCAGCGTTTTTGCGGCGCTGAACGGGAACCAAGCATACGCGGCGCCACCTCCGGCTGGAACCTCTATCGGCAACCAAGCATCGGCGGCCTTTAGTGACGCCCTGGGGAATCCACAACCACCGGTGACCTCCAACACGGTCGTCACCAGCGTCTTGCAGGTCGCAAGCTTCACGCTGACCGCCGACCAGACCAAACCGGGTGCGCCGGGTACGCAGGTTTATTTTCCGCACACCCTGACCAACACCGGTAACGGAACCGACACGTTTACATTGGCGGTCGCCAACCTTGCCGGCGGCACGTTCGATTTTTCGAGCGTCGCGATTTACATCGACGCCAACGGCGACGGTATTCCTGACAATGCAATCTCGATCACCACCTCAGGCCCCGTGGCCGCCGGCGGCGTGTTTAGGTTCGTTGCAGTGGGTGTCGTTCCGGGCGCCGCGGTCAACGGTCAGACCGACCAGTTGAGAGTCACCGCTGCCGGCGATGCCACCGTTGCTGCCACGGCAGTTCCAGCGTACACGGCGGCCGCGGCCGCGACGAATACCGATACGGTTAACGTCTCGGGTAATGCAGTGATCAGTGTGACCAAATCCTACAGCGCCCTCTCCGGCGCAGATGGCAGCGGTCCCTATACGGTCACCTTGACGTATACCAACACCGGTAATGCCACCGCGACCGCCGTCACCATCGGCAACGTGACTCCGGCCGGGCTGAGCTACGTGGCTGGTAGCGGCCGCTGGAGCACGACGGGCGCCACGGTGTTGACCGATGCCAATGCCGCAGATGCTCAGGGTACGGCGCCGAATACCGTTATCTACGACTTCGGCGTGACAATTGCCGGTCGGGCGACGGCGGTCCTGAATCAGGTCTTACCCGGTGGCAGCGGAACGATCACGTTTAGCGTGAACATCCCCGCCGGCACGCCCCCTGGGTTGATCACCAGCAACGCGACCTTTGCCTACAACGACAGCAGCGCCAACGTCGGTCCGTTCAATTCCAACACCGTTGGCTTTACCGTACTCCAGCGCGCCGCAGTGGTGCTGGATGACGTTGGCTCGGTCGCTAACGGCCTCGCCGGCAGCTTGGCAGTTGATTCGAATGCGACAGCCGATGTCGTGGGTGTCACCACGGTGCCGCAAGGTTCAACCGTGCAGTTCGACAACGTCGTGCATAACAACGGCAATGGCGCCGACAGCTTCGACATGAGTTTGTCAGGCAGCACCTTCCCGCCGGGTACTTCGTTCCAGTTCTATCGAGCTGACGGTGTCACGCCGCTGGTGGATACCAACGGCAACGCCACGCCGGACACCGGCTTGGTGGCTGCCGGCGGTACTTACCACGTCATCGTAAAAGCGATTCTGGCGGTCGGCGCATCCGGTAACAACGGTGGCGCAGGCTTTGTTGTGACGAAAACGGCCACGTCAAGGTTCGATCCGACCAAGAC
>JANMJR010000410.1:0-2610 GCA_031371465.1 Pseudomonadota bacterium | reverse complement strand
GTTTTTTATCGGTCGCCACACCCCAACTCAATTCCTGATCTTGCGTGTAGCGCTTACCTAGCTGCCAGGCAATTTGTGCACGCGCTAATTCCACGCCGAGATAGAACGCATGGCTGCCGTTTTGCTCCACTCTGAGTTCGGGAAACAGCGCAAACGGATCGTCCGCCGTATGAAAGCCATCGCGATTGTAAATGTGAATGCCATTTTCGCTCACTTGCACACGAAAACTCGGGTCCTTGATCGCCGCCGCCACCTCACGAATTTCCGCTTCCGAGTCCGGAAACGGTTTTCGGTCGTGGGCGGTGAGCAGCGCGGCGGAATAGTCTTTCGGCAAGCTCATATCCTCACGGGCCGCAAACATGATGCGCCGCGCCGCGTCGGCCTCGCGCACCGCGCGGCGCGCATGCGGGCTGACTTCAGTGGTGAGTATCGCGCCGATACGCAGCTCGGAAATAATGCCCATCAACAGCGCATTAATGCCGCTGGTATCGGCGTCGGTTAACTCGGTGAGATTGCCCACGCCCATCATGATTTCGGCCTGCGGATGGCGTTCGCGCAGCGCGTGGTAGCGCACGATGGATTGCGTGAAACCGAAATGGATTGGATCGAGTATGGCGTCGGCGATAAAGCGTTTGTTGTTCTGGGTTAACGTTTGCATCGCGCGGTACAACGATTCAAGATCGGCGGGCTGATTCGGAATCAAGATGGGAACGGAATCCACTTCATCCGTAATCCACAGGGTTTCCTCTTTCAAGCTCAGCAGAAAATCTGCGCCGGCCTTGCCACCGCGCAGTAGTTCCAGGGGATCGACAGAATCGACGCTGACTTGATGGCCCGCGAGTTTGAGCGCCTGAATGGCGTGCTCCAACTGCGGAAATGGCGTATCGGGTAAACAGCCCAGATCGATAACGTCGGCGCCATCGCGTTGGTAGCGCGCGGCGCGCTGCAAAATAGTAGGAATATCCAGTTCGGCCGCATCGACAATTTCAGCAAATATCTTCACGTCGTAGCTCGACAAATCGCGGCGCTGTTTTTTCTTGCCGAAAAATTCCGGCATGTCTTTTAGTTCTTCCGGCCCGCGCTCGACGGGAATGCCGTAGTGCTGGGTCAGCGCGGGCAGGTCACCGCGGCAACGGCCGGGAACGATCATCCGCGCGGCTTTCCCGGTGTCGGTCACGCGGCGGCGAATGAGATCGGCCGTCATTAAACCCGCGACGTTGATGCCGATGTTGAGCACCTCGTAGCTAAACGGCGTCGGCTGAATGCTTTGAAGAATTCGATGCAGACTTTTCTCCGCGAGCTTTCCGGTGAGGAAGAGAATGTGTTCGGACACGAAGTGCAGGATTGGCTAAAGCGCTGCGAAATACGCTGCCATTTTTCGCCGCATCGCCTCGTCGGGTAGGCGTCCCTGACCCGCACCCATGTTATCGATGAGATGTTTTGGATTGCGCGTGGCGGGAATGGCGCAGGTGAGGGCCGGATGGCCAAGAATATATTTTAGAAAAAACTGGCCCCAACTAGTGCAGTCGATTTCGTTCGCCCAGGCCGGTAGCGGCTTGCCTTTGACGGCGCTGAACACGCTGCCGTTGGCATAGGGTCGGTTGGCGATGACGGCAGTGCCGACATCGGCGGCGAGTTTGAGCAGGCGCTGCTCCGCTTCCCGTTCGACGATGGAATAGTTGAGCTGCACGAAATCCATTTCGCCGGGTTTGATCGCTTGTTCCAGCATGTCGTATGCGCCGGCGTGGTAATGGGTGACGCCGAGATATTTAATCTTGCCGGATTTTTTCCAATCGCGCAGCGTGGTGAGATGGGTTTTGGCATCTTGCAGGTTGTGAACCTGCATTAGCTCGATTTTTTCGCGGCGCATTTTGCGTAGCGAGTCGTTCATCTGGGCGATGCCCGATTCGCGGCCGCTGGTCCACACTTTTGTAGCGATCCACAATTTGCCGTTAACGCCGAGTTCTGTCGACAAATCGCCGATCACACTTTCCGCGCGGCCGTACATCGGCGAGCTGTCGACGATGGCGCCGCCGAGTTCGACGAAGCGTTTGAGCACTTCTTTCGCCGCATCGCGATCGCTGGCATTGCTGCCGATATCGAAGGCGTCGTAGGTACCGAGACCGATGACGGGCAACAACTCGCCGCCCTTAGGGATTTTTCGCATGATGCCACTCGCCGCATTGGCGGACATGGAAATAGGGAGCGTCATTGCGGCAACGCCGCCACTGAGGATGCGCAGGCACTGCCGCCGCGAGCAATCAATTGAGTTTTCATGGGGTTCCATCGTTGCTGCCATGGTAAATGACGCTATTGTAGTGCCAGTTACGGGGCGCGACCAAAATGCTTGCTGCGATTTGTCGATCGGCCGGAGAAGCGCGTCGTTATTGCCGCGTAGGCCATGCCGTGCCAACAGGCAGACTGGGAGGGCTGGCTTAGGGCCACGCGGCTAAGATTGTCAGTTGTGGTCGATGACTGAAACGCCGGCCATGGCGCTACCGGTTCGTTAAGCCGTGCGCTACACTACTTCTGTGCGCATTGTTGGTACACAAAATCGCAGTGAAATCGAGCTCGATCCCGTGGCGGCGTATCGACGCGGACGCAAGTTGG
>JANMJR010000397.1:0-2503 GCA_031371465.1 Pseudomonadota bacterium | reverse complement strand
ACGGCGTTGAAGTTCGGATTTTTCGACGCACACGCGCCGAAGATCAACAAGGTCGCAATACCCAACAGCGCAACCGCCCATACGATTTTCTTGGTCATGGACTCACTTTGGCGACTCGCCCCACAATTCCGTCAGCCGCGCATCGCGGCCGCAGTTGAAACGATAGAATTTGTACTTTACCGGATTCTTCAAATAATAGTCCTGGTGATAGTCTTCCGCAGGGTAGAACGTACTCGCCGCGGTGATTTCCGTCACGATGTCGGCCTTAAAGGGTTTTGATTTCAGCAGCGCCGCTTTGGTGGCGTCCGCCTGTTTTTTTTGCATGTTGTCGTGAACAAAAATTCCCGTTCGATATTGCGAGCCGTGATCGCAAAACTGTTGATCCTTAACCGTGGGATCGATATTGCGCCAAAAGACGTTGAGCAATTGAGCGTAAGAAATCTTCGCCGGGTCGTAGACGATCTGCACCGCTTCGGTATGGCCGGTCTGGCCATCCGACACTTCGCGATAGGTCGGGTTCAATTTTTTGCCGCCGGTATAGCCTGAAGTCGTCGAGACGACGCCCGGCAATTTGTCGAACGGCGGTTCCATGCACCAAAAGCAGCCGCCGGCGAAGGTCGCCTTGGCGAGGTGGCCGCTATCTGCGGCAATGCCCTGCTGCGCGAAAAGTGCGATTAGTGTTGCGACTAGGCCGGCCTTGAGATTCATGTTCATGATGATTCACAGTGGTTCAAAACGATTGGTCAGTTGCAACGCAAGAAACTTACCGAGTATCCGCTCACGCGGCGTCACTATAACCCGCCGATGCGCAGAGGAAAACCAGCGCCGTGCCGGGCAATCGCGCTGCGCCACGCGCCAATAGGGATGGCGCTCTCCAATGGGGTATGCAGGGAAGCTAATATCCATCGGCGTGTTGGCCCGATCGCCGCACGGAATTGAAATGTGGTTTGGCGGTGGGCGCGCCGCATTGTTGGCGCCATGCATTTTTTCGCGAATGCTAAATCAGCTACACTTGTCGGAAATACTTACCGGGATCTGCAATGGAACAACAAGGCGTCAATCTCCAAGAATCGGCGCTGCCGTTTGTCTTCAGCGGCAAAGGCTCGGAATATTTTAGCATTTGGATCGTCAACATCGCCTTAACGATCGTCACGCTTGGCATCTATTCCGCCTGGGCCAAGGTGCGCAAGATGCAGTATCTGTATCGCAATACCTCGCTGGCCGGGTCGAGCTTTGATTATCACGGCAATCCCATCGCGATTTTGAAAGGGCGCTTGATCGCCTTCGGCGCATTGATCGGGGTTCAATTGGCGCTGCAGTTTGCACCGCGGGCGGGCTTGGTGCTGCTCATCGTGTTGGCGGCGGTGTTTCCGTGGATGATTAAGCGCTCGTTGCAATTCAAGCTGTTCAACAGTAGTTACCGCGGATTGCGTTTCGGTTTTGACGGCGCGACGGGCGCGGCTTACCGCGCATTTCTCTGGCTCGCGGCAGTGGCGAGTTTCATCTGGCCCGTTTGGCCCTATACGCTTCATCAAATCAAGAAGTATCAACACGAGAACAGCCGCTACGGTCAAACGAAATTCAGTTTTTCGGCGACTGCGGGGCAATACTACAAAGTCTATTTCGTAGCGGGTTTGTTTTCCTTGGGCGCATTGTTCTTATTTGGTATCTTCGCCGGCGGCTTTCTCAAAATGATCCTGTTCACGGGGGATGAACCGCGATCCCCTTTCGCAGCGATTGTCCCGGTTATTTTCTTGTTTCTCGCTTTCGCCGTGTTTCAAGCCATCATCGGCCCCTTTATTCAGGCACGGCTACAAAATGTCGTATGGAACAACACCCAGCTCGGCGAACATTGGTTCATCAGCAATGTTTCGGCGCGCAAGCTATTCTTCATCTCGTTCACGAATTTCATTTTGATTGTTCTTACATTGGGATTGTACAAACCCTTCGCGACCATTCGCTTGTTGCGCTATCGCCTGGAAACCGTTGGGTTTGTGCCGCAGGGTTCGCTTGAGGCGTTCCTCGCCGGACAGTCCCAACAACAAAGCGCTACCGGCGAGGAGACGGCAGAAATGTTCAATGTGGATATTTCGTTCTAAGAACCCTTTTGATCGCGAACCTGTGATCACTGTCATTCCCGCGAAGGCGGGAATCCATATTGCGTTATTCTTGCCGCCGCCGAATGGGTCCCCGCCTTCGCGGGGACGACAACAGGGGTGGGCGCAATCATGATCCAAGCCAGTTACTTCGACGGCAAAAGCGCCACGCGCCATACAGTGACGCTGACCGTCGCGGGCGATCGCGCGCGCATCGAAGGCGACGGCATCGCGCGCGACGAAGCCCTCGCCAGCCTACGTGTGTCGGAACCCATGGGTAGCGCGCCGCGCCTTATCACCTTTGCCGACGGCGCCGTTTGCGAAGTGAGCGACCACGCGGCACTAAACGAACTACTGGCACAAACCGGCTACCAAGAAAAAGCGCTGGTGCGCTGGCAGCAAAGCGG
>JANMJR010000345.1:0-3286 GCA_031371465.1 Pseudomonadota bacterium | reverse complement strand
CGTCGCTCGCCGGCGATGATTTCATATTGGCCGGCGCCGATGGGACGAACCAAAATCGGCTGTAAGATTCCCTGCGCTTTGATGGATTCTGCTAACTCGTTCAGCGCTTGCGGATCCATACCCGCCCGGGGCTGATACTTTCCGGGGCGCAAAACCTCAATCGGCAGGGATTGCGGTACTTCGACCGATGGTTCTCGTTGCGCGATATCCGCGCCTGACAATAATGAGTCCAGCCCGCGGCCGAGGCCTTTTAATGGTTTGGCCATCTACACTCTCAATCTTTCTTTTGATTCGAATCGTTCGAGCAACTCCGACGCCAGCGCTTGATAAGCCTGAGCCCCTTTTGAGGCCGGGTCGTGGTACATCGCCGGCTTGCCATAACTTGGCGCTTCCGCCAGACGAATATTGCGCGGAATCACCGTCTTATATACTTTTGCAGCGAAATGCTGTTCCAGTTGCGCGGAGACTTGCTGGGCCAGGGAATTGCGTGAATCGAACATGGTTCGCAGTAAACCTTCAATCTCAAGTATTGGATTCAAGTGAGCGCGCACTTTCCTCAAGGTCTGCACCAGATCACTGAGTCCTTCCAGGGCATAGTATTCGCACTGCATTGGGATCAGAACGGCTTGGGCGACGGTCAGTGCATTGACCGTCAGCAAATTCAGCGCCGGCGGACAGTCGATAATAATGAAATCGTAACTCGATTCAAGCGGGCCCAACGCTGCCTTGAGCCGGCTTTCGCGCTGCTGAAGGTCCACGAGTTCGATCTCGGCGCCAGCCAGTTCGCGGTTGGCGGGCAACACGTCGAATTTTCCCGAAGGCGATTGCTGTCGCGCCTGCTCAACCTCACTTTGGCCGAGCAAGACGGTATAAATAGAATGGCTAAGCTTACTTTTTTCGATCCCACAGCCCATGGTTGCGTTGCCTTGGGGATCGAGGTCAACCAGCAATACGCGTCGTCGTAGTGCCGCCAGGCTCGCCGCGAGATTGACGCTGGTCGTGGTTTTTCCAACACCGCCTTTTTGATTGACCACCGCCAGGATGCGCGCCATCAATTTACCCTGACTTCGATCAAGTGGCGGCGGGCGTTCAACCCGGGAATGTAAAGTTCGGTGAGTTGGCTCACGCTTGCCCCTTCGGGCAATTTCGCGATTTCGTCGTGGGGGTTCAGTCCCTTCATCGCCAACAGGCGCCCGCCCGGCGCACATAGATGTCGCGCCGCGCTGACAAATTCACCGAGATCGGAAAACGCCCGGGAAATCACCACCGCAAAACCAGATCCGTTGCGATAATCCTCGACCCGCGAGTGGACGGCGGTTACGTTGTCCAAACCCAACTCCGCCTTGCACTGGAGTTGAAACGCCTGGCGTTTGTGGCTGCTATCTAACAGCGTCACCGCCAACTCCGGTTGCGCGATCGCCAACGGAATGCCTGGCAAGCCCGCGCCGCTGCCCACATCTAACAATGACCGCGCGGAACCCAGATGAGGCAAGACCGCGAGGCTATCCAATAAATGCTGGGTGAGCATTTGTTCCAGCCCGCGAATGGCCGTCAGATTGTGGATTTTGTTCCATTTTTCGATTAACTCTAAATACCGGATTAACCGCTCCTGGCTCGATTCCGGCAGCACGACGCGCAACTCGCCGAGCCCGGCAGATAGCGTCTGGGCAAGACTCACGCGGATTTTCGCTCGGTATTTTCGGATTCAAAACCGCGTTTAAGGTGAACCAACAACAGCGATATCGCCGCTGGTGTAATACCGGACATGCGTGACGCGGCGCCCAAGGTTTCCGGTCGCTGTGAATTGAGTTTTTGCTGTACTTCGCGCGACAGGCCGCGCACCTTTGTGTAATCGATCTCCTTGGGCAAACACAAATTTTCGTGCTCGAGCTGGCGCGCAACTTCATCCTTCTGTCGATCGATATAGCCCTGGTATTTGGTCTGGATTTCCACTTGCTCGGCAACAACGGCATCCACCGTTCGGTCTCCGGCGCCGGGCAAGGTCACGAGCGTCTCATAAGTCACTTCCGGGCGCCGTAGCAAGTCCGCGAGGGAATATTCACGCTCGATGGCTTGGCCCAAAACCGCCTCCATTGTTTCACGTGAAACCAAGCGCGGATTGATCCAAGTCTGCTTGAGCCGCTCCATTTCCATAGCAACAGCATCGCGCTTCAAGCTGAAGGCCTCCCAACGGGCGTCGTCCACGAGACCCAAGCGGCGCCCTGCTTCGGTAAGGCGCAGATCGGCATTGTCTTCGCGCAACTGCAAGCGATACTCGGCGCGGCTGGTGAACATACGGTAAGGCTCACTCACGCCGCGCGTGATTAAGTCGTCGACCAACACCCCAAGATAAGCTTCGTCGCGCCGCGGACACCATGATTCCTCGCCCGCCACCAACCGCGCGGCGTTGATGCCGGCGAGCAAGCCTTGCGCGGCGGCTTCTTCGTAACCGGTCGTTCCGTTAATCTGTCCGGCGAAGAAAAGACCTCTAATCGCCTTGGTTTCCAGCGAGTGCTTTAAACCGCGCGGGTCGAAATAATCGTACTCGATGGCGTAGCCGGGCCGCGTGATGTGGGCGTTCTCAAAACCGCGGATCGAACGCACCAATTCATACTGCACGTCGAATGGCAGGCTCGTGGAAATGCCGTTCGGGTAAATCTCGTCCGTCGTCAGCCCTTCCGGCTCGACGAAAATTTGGTGGCTTTCCTTGTCGGCAAAGCGATGAATCTTGTCTTCGATCGACGGACAGTAGCGCGGCCCGACACCTTCGATCACGCCGGTAAACATCGGGGAACGATCGAGACCGCCGCGGATTATCTCGTGGGTGCGAGCATTGGTGTGGGTAATCCAGCACGGCATTTGGCGCGGATGCTGAGCGGCATTGCCCATGAAGGAAAACACCGGCACGGGGTCGTCGCCCGGTTGCTCGGTCATCACGCTGTAGTCCAGCGACTTGCCGTCGATGCGCGGCGGCGTACCGGTTTTGAGTCGGCCGACTGGGAGCTTCAGTTCGCGCAAGCGTTCGGCCAAGGTCAGCGCGGGCGGATCCCCCGCCCGTCCGCCGCGATAGTTGTTCATTCCTACGTGGATCAATCCTGCCAAAAAGGTTCCGGCGGTCAATACCACGGCGCGAGCCCTGAATCTAAGCCCGACCTGCGTCACCACGCCAGACACGCGATCGCCATCCAGCAGCAAATCGTCCACCGCTTGCTGGAACAACCACAGATTCGGCTGGCGCTCCAAGCGCCCGCGAATCGCCTGCCGATACAGCACTCGATCCGCCTGG
>JANMJR010000334.1:0-8049 GCA_031371465.1 Pseudomonadota bacterium | reverse complement strand
AACAAACTCTTCTTTGTCGAAATAATCGGCAATCTGGCAATCGACCAGGTTTTTGAACTTGTCGGCGCGGCTGAGATTATCCACCGCGATGATGTTGGTCTTGCCACGCGCATTCAGCGCTTTGACCAGGTTGGCGCCGATAAATCCGGCCGCGCCGGTGACCACAATATACATCAAGGCATCTCCGCTAATTCATGACGCTCGACCACGGCGGTGCCGAGTTTGCCGACGACGATGCCGGCGGCTCGGTTGGCTAAGCGCACGGCGTCAACCCAACTCGCGCCGCTTGCCAACATCACCGCCAGCGAGGCGATTACGGTATCGCCGGCGCCGCTGACATCAAACACCTCGCGCGCCTGGGTCGGCGTATGGAATACGTCGCCGCTGCGATAAAGCGTCATGCCTTCTTCCGAACGGGTAACGAGCAGCGCGGTTAGATTTAAAGACGCGCGCAAGGCCTCTGCCTTGGCGGTCATTTCCTCGTCCGAATTCCAATTGCCGACGACTGCCTTGAACTCTGATTTGTTCGGTGTCAGGAGCGTCGCATTCTTGTAACGTACAAAGTTGCCGCCCTTGGGATCGACCAACACTGCTTTGTTCGCGGCATTACATAACGCGATCATGCGCTCGATGTGGGCAAGGCCACCCTTGCCATAGTCCGACAAAATTACCACGTCAGCAGTGCTTACCAAGGCAGAAAAATCTTCCAGTTTGGACAACAGCACATCGTGACTCGGCGGCGTTTCAAAATCCAACCGTAACAATTGCTGTTGGCGGCCGATGACGCGCAGCTTAACCGTTGTCTGCAACGCGGAATCGTGATGAAGAATAGTTTCCACTTTTGAGTCACGCAGCAGATCCTCCAACCGTTGCCCCGCCTCATCCAAGCCAACCACCGCCAGCAGCGTAGCTTGCGCACCCAACGCCACAACGCCGCGCGCGACATTCGCCGCGCCGCCGGGACGTTCTTCCGTGTGTTGAACATGCACGATCGGCACCGGCGCTTCCGGCGAGATGCGGGTCACCTCGCCGAACCAATAGCGGTCGAGCATGACATCGCCAACCACCAACACCCGCGCCGAATCAAAGGGTGGAATAACCATCATACCTTGCGGCCGATTGGATAATATTCGATCCCTTCGGCCTTCACCACAACGGGATCGTATAAGTTGCGTCCATCAAAAATAACGGGCTGTTTGAGATGCATTTTAATGGCGCCGAAGTCGGGACTCCGAAACACTTTCCACTCGGTCACGATCACCAGCGCGTCGGCGCCGTCAAGCGCGGCGGTCGGCGTTCCGGCGTAGCGAATGCGTGCATTGCTGCCATAGATGCGCTCCGCCTCCTCCATCGCAACCGGATCATAGGCCGACACCGTCGCGCCTTGGCTCCACAGGCCTTCGATTAGCACCCGGCTCGGCGCTTCACGCATATCGTCGGTATTCGGCTTGAACGCCAATCCCCAAATCGCAAAATGGCGGCCCGACAGATCGCCCTTGAAGCGTTTGGAAATCTTATCCAACAGCACTTCTTTTTGCAGTTCGTTGACGCGCTCGACTGCCGCAAGGATATGTAATTCCTGACCGTTGTCACGTCCGGTGCGCTGCAGTGCTTGGACGTCCTTGGGAAAACAAGAGCCGCCGTAACCGCAGCCGGGATAGAGAAAGTCGTAACCGATGCGGGGATCGGAGCCGATGCCACGGCGCACGTGTTCAATGTCGGCGCCCAAGCGTTCAGCCAACAATGCCAACTCATTCATGAAGGAAATTCGCGTGGCGAGCATGGCATTCGCCGCGTACTTGGTTAATTCCGCCGACCGCACGTCCATGAACATGATGCGTTCGTGATTGCGCTGGAATGGCGCGTATAGGGTGCGCATGGCTTGTATGGCGCGTTCGTCGTCGGCGCCGATGATAATGCGATCGGGTTTCATGAAGTCCTCGACCGCGGCGCCTTCCTTTAAAAATTCCGGATTGGAGACCACGCTGTACGGAATTTTTTCGCCCCGTTTCTGCAATTCTTCGGCGATGGTGTTGCGCACCAGGTCGGCGGTTCCCACAGGAACGGTGGACTTGTCGACAATGATTTTCGCTTCGCTCATGTGGCGACCAATGGAACGCGCCGCCTCGGTCACATATTTTAAATCGGCGGAACCATCATCGTCCGGTGGCGTCCCGACCGCGATGAACTGAATCCGCCCGAAGGCGGTGGCCGCCGCGACATCGGTGGTGAATTTAAGGCGACCGGATTTGACGTTACGCCGCACCATGTCTTCCAGTCCCGGCTCAAAAATAGGAATGACGCCGCTAAGCAACGCATCGATCTTATGTTGATCGACGTCTAAGCACAGCACATCGTTGCCGACATCCGCCAAACACGTACCGCTGACAAGGCCGACGTAACCGGTGCCGATGACAGAAATTTTCATGTCAATCCTTCTTGTTGAATCATGGAGTGAATTTCATTGAGCGCCGCGCGCGGATCTTTTGCCGCGGTAATCGGACGCCCGATCACCAAGTAACTGGCGCCGGCGCGCAGGCCATCTTGCGGTGTCACCACCCGGGCTTGGTCGTCCTTTGCAGCACTCGAAAGGCGAATTCCCGGCGTCACTAACAGAAACGCGGCGTGAATTTCCCGGCGCAGCAATTTCGCCTCGCGCGCGGAACAGACGACGCCATCCAACCGGCATTCCGCGCTCAGCTGGGCCAGGCGTAGCACCTGATCATCGAGCTTTCCGGGAACGCCGATTTCCTTGAGTTCAGGCTCGGTCATGCTGGTGAGCACGGTCACGGCAATTAGTTTGGGTGGGTGTGTCACGTTCGATTGCTCGATTGCCTCGCGCGCGGCAGTCATCATCGCTCTGCCGCCTGCCGCGTGGACATTCAGCATCCACACACCACGCCGAGCCGCCGCTTTGCAGGCTTCGGCCACCGTGTTCGGAATGTCGTGGAACTTGAGATCTAAAAAAACATCGAATCCAAGCGCTTGAAAATCGTCGATGAGTTGTGGACCGACGGCGACAAAGGACTCTTTGCCAATTTTCACGCGGCATAATTTAGGATCCAGCGCAGCCGCCAGTGATCGAGCCGTGGCGGCATCGGGTTTGTCGATCGCGACGATTATTTTCGGGTCGTTCATGACTGCCATCATCCGCGTGGTATCTCGAGTTCGGCATTACGGCGCGGCGGGTAGGTTTCCCAGCCGCCACACGCCGGACAATGCCAATAAAACTGCTTCGCCTTGAAGCCGCAGGTTTCGCATTGATAGATAGCCAAGCGTGCGGCGTAGGTTTGCACCAGATTCTTGATTAGCTGCAGATCGGCACGTTTTTCCGGCGGCGAATCGATCGCTTGCGCCTCAAGAAATTTATCCAGCCCCAATAGACTCGGATTGCGACGCAGGTCGTCCCTGACCAAACGAAATGCGGTTTCTGCGCCCTCGGTTTCGAGCGTCGCTTGGAATGCGGCGTTCAGCAAATCAAGCGCCGGATAGCGTTCTTGAAAACCACGCAGCAGATTCAACCCCTCTTGGCTTTTGCCCAGGGCGCGGTAACTCTCCAACAGCTTATCGGCGACCAGGAATAAGTAGGCCGGGTTCTGCCCTTCGATTCGCTTCCAGATTTCAATCGCTCGGGTGTGGTCACCGTCGCGCGCAGCCCAATCGCCCAATACAAGATTTGCGCGCACACATTTTCGATTCGCATTGAGCGCCTGCTCGAGATATTCCTGCGCTTGCTCGGGCCGCGAGTGGGCGCGCTCAAATGCCGCCAATTCACAAAAATAGTTGGCAATCTCTTTTTGGTAGCTCTCGGTCGACACTTTCTCCAGTTCTTGCGCAACGCCAATCGCCTTGAACCAATCCTTCTCGACCACATAAATGTGCAACAATGATCGCAGTGCCGATTCCTGATAGTGGGATTTACGCAAATCGGAGAAAATTTCTTCGGCGCGATCAAGCAAGCCGCCCTTCAGAAAATCCTGCGCAAGTTCGTACAGGGCCTGGGTTTTTTGCTCGTTACTGAGATCGACTCGATTGACTAAATTTTGATGCATGCGAATCGCCCGTTCGATTTCTCCACGGCGACGAAACAGGCTTCCCAGGGCGAAGTGGAGCTCGACAGTCTGCTGATCGGCGCGCGCGACTTCGATAAATGCCTCGATCGCCTTGTCGGGCTGCTCATTCAGTAAAAAGTTGAGTCCCTTGAAGTACGACGCAGGAAGCGTGCGGGACTCGGTCAGTAGATACTTTAAGTCAATACGCGCCGCGAGCCAGCCGAGACCAAAAAAAAGCGGGAATCCAAGTAACCACCAAGACTGAAATTCCATGCGCGCGCGAAAATTGGGTTGAAGGTTCGATCGACTAGCCGGGCGGCATCATCACTACGGGATCGACTTCCGCCGGGGGCTTTTGCACGGGTCGGATTTGTTCTTGCAACTTGATGTCACGTTTGAGTTGTTGGATCTGACGACGCTGTCGATACAGCGGCCCGGTGAGCGCGATCAATCCCACTATGACGCCGAGCAGCAAAAACACAAACAGCACCAGCACCAGCGGTGCAGTGCGCTCGTAGCTCAAGAATCGGATGTTGATCAAACCGGAGTTACCGATGGCGAACACCAATAGGACGGCGAACACCACGAACATGACCGCGATCCTGATAAGCCGAAGTAAGAATCCCATGGGTAGCTATCTGAAGTAGTTCAAGGCAAGTATAGCAACTAATGCCGTGCATTCGCCGTTGGAACGCAACAATAAAAAAGCGGCGTATCTCGCGATGACGCCGCTTTCACTGCATCAACCGGTCTAGATTGGCTTGATATCGTCGAGAGAATCGACACGATCACGCAATTCCTTACCGGCTTTAAAGTGCGGAACATACTTTTCCGGGACCTGTACCTTGTCACCGGTCTTTGGATTGCGACCCGTGCGCGGCGGACGATAGTTCAAACCAAAACTGCCAAAGCCTCGAATCTCAATGCGGTCACCCTGGGCCAAACTGATGGCCATGGCGTCTAGAACTGTCTTAACGGCTAGTTCCGCGTCTTTCGCGACTAGCTGTGTAAACCGACCTGCCAATAGATTGATAAGCTCAGACTTGGTCATCACAACTCCCTATTCTTGTTCGCCACCCTTATTTTCCAGCTTGGCCTTCAGCAGCGCCCCTAAGTTAGTCGTCCCGGCATTGTTCGGACTCTCGGCCGCAAACTTCTGTATAGCCGCATTTTCCTCGGCTGTATCCTTGGCTTTCACTGAAAGATTGATGCTGCGATTCTTGCGATCGATATTGACAATGACCGCTTCCACTTCGTCGCCTTCCTTCAGGCGTGTACGGATGTCTTCGACTTTGTCGCGAGAAATTTCCGATGCCCGTAAGTAACCTTCGACGTCAGGTTCGATTTGAATCACGGCGCCTTTCGGGTCAATCGCTTTCACGATGCCTTTAATAATATGGCCTTTGTCGTGATTGGTCACGAATACGCTAAACGGGTCGCCACTCATTTGTTTAATGCCCAGCGAAATGCGTTCGCGTTCGACATCGATGGCCAACACCACGGCTTCGACCTCGTCACCCTTCTTATAACCGCGCACGGCTTCTTCACCGGTGGCCGTCCAAGAAAGATCGGATAGGTGAACCAAGCCATCGATACCGCCATTCAAGCCGATGAACACGCCAAAGTCCGTGATAGATTTGATCTGGCCGGCAACGCGATCGCCCTTCTTGGAGTTGGCGTAAAAATCTTCCCAAGGATTCGGTTGGCACTGCTTCATACCCAGGGAAATACGACGACGCTCTTCGTCGATTTCCAAAATCATTACTTCGACTTCGTCGCCGAGCTGAACGACTTTTGAAGGATGAACGTTCTTGTTGGTCCAGTCCATTTCTGACACGTGCACCAAGCCTTCGATGCCTTGCTCGATTTCGACAAACGCGCCGTAGTCGGTGAGATTCGTGACCTTGCCGAACAAGCGCGTACCCTGCGGATAACGACGACCCAGACCCACCCACGGATCTTCGCCAAGCTGTTTGAGGCCAAGGGAAACGCGATTCTTTTCCTGATCAAACTTGAGGACTTTGGCTTCGACTTCATCGCCCACCGTCAACACCTCCGACGGGTGCTTGACGCGACGCCAAGCCAAGTCGGTGATATGCAACAGGCCATCAATGCCGCCCAGATCAACGAAGGCGCCGTAGTCGGTGATGTTCTTAACGATGCCCTTAACAACCGAGCCTTCTTGCAAGCTTTCCAACAGGCTTTGACGCTCGACGCCCTGGGCAGCTTCCATCACGGCGCGACGCGACACCACCACGTTATTACGCTTACGATCGAGTTTAATGACCTTAAACTCCATCTCTTTATTCTCGTAGGGCGTGGTATCTTTAACCGGACGAATATCCACCAACGAACCCGGTAGGAAGGCGCGGATGCCGTTGATCATCACCGTCAGACCACCCTTGACCTTACCGTTCACCATGCCTTGGACGATGGTGCCTTTTTCCAACGCCTCATCCAAATCCGTCCATGCCGCCAGACGTTTGGCTTTGTCGCGCGATAACTTGGTCGAGCCATAACCGTCGTCAAACGCGTCGATCGCGACTTTGACGAAATCGCCGGGCTTTACTTCCAGTTCGCCGCGATCGTTCTTGAATTCCTCAATCGGAATCAAACTTTCCGATTTCAGTCCGGCGTTCACGATCACCATGTTGGCGTCTATGGAAACGACTTCGGCGGTGATCACTTCGCCGATGCTCATTTCCTGGTGAGCGTGGCTCTCCTCGAAAAGTGCGGCGAAATTTTCTATGGTTGGGGTTGCTTGGGAAACAGTTGTCATGAGGTTAGGTTAATCAAAAGGGCCCAAAATCGTACGAAGAGGAAATCAGGTCAAATTAGTCATCGCCCCTTCCGCTCGAAGGGACACCGGGAATTACATTCTGTTTGCAGCGTGGTAAAACTTCAGCACAGCTTCAATCGATCGCGCCAAATCCAACGTTGTCGTATCGATGGTTATCGTGTCGTCGCCGCTACGCAGTGGCGCAACGCTTCTGCTCAAATCACGTGCGTCGCGTTGCTCAATTTCGTTCAGCAAGTCGCCCATGTTAGCATTTATTCCTTTTTCCATCAACTGCTTATAGCGACGTTCGGCCCGTACCGGCGCGCTTGCCGTGAGGTAAATCTTGAGCCGGGCATCGGGAAACACCACCGTGCCCATGTCGCGCCCTTCGGCAACCAAGCCCGGTACCCGGCGAAAATTGCGCTGCAATTCCAACAATGCTTGCCGCAACTTCGGTAACACCGCAATTTTCGAGGCGTTATTGCCGCAAGCTTCCGTGCGAATGGCGTCCGTAATATTTTGATTAGAAAGCCATATTTCATCCGATTTGAAACTTAACCGCATGTGCGCGGCAATGTCGGCAACCTCCGTGTCGGACAAATCGGGACTATCGATGTTTTTTCCGGATTGAACGACGGCAAGCGCCGCGGCGCGATAGATCGCGCCGCTGTCCAAATAATGGAACCCAAGCCGTTCAGCGATCGCCTGGGCGACGGCGCCCTTGCCCGATGCCGCCGGGCCGTCGATGGCCATAACCGGGATCGAGGTCATGGTTTCACGATGGCCGCGAAGCGCTGAAAATAATCCGGAAAAGTTTTTGCAACGCAGTTCGGTTCGTTGATGCGAATCGGCACGCCGGCCAGACTCACCAGAGAAAAACACATCGCCATGCGATGGTCGTCGTAAGTATCGATTTGCGCGCCGGGCGTGAATTTCGCGGCAGGCGGCGGCGTAATGCGCAAATAATCCGCACCCTCTTCCACCTCCGCGCCAACTTTGCGCAACTCGGTCGCCATGGCGCTGATGCGATCCGTCTCTTTCACCCGCCAACTGGCGATATTGCGCAAACGGCATGGACCGTCGGTAAACAGTGCGGCGATCGCCAAAGTCATGGCGGCATCGGGAATGTGGTTCAAATCCAGATCGAATGCGCGCAACTTGCCACCTTCCGGCGCGGCAACCTCGATCCAGTTATCTCCTATTGCAACGTTCGCACCG
>JANMJR010000286.1:0-5104 GCA_031371465.1 Pseudomonadota bacterium | reverse complement strand
GGATGGAGTTGCGTCGGTTGGGGTTCGGAACGAACCTCAACATCAACAAGATTGAATGTAGGGTGCAATAGCGTCGCGTACAGCGTGGCCTTGGGCCATTGCGCCGATCAATTGAGTCATACGGCGCAATAGGGATTGCGCCCTATAGCCCTCATGGCTCAAAAATCTTACCGGCTAAGGAGCGATCTGCGCAACTACTTACATGTGTCGTCGCTAGCCGATTAAATCAAAGGCCAAATTTGTCGGCGAGCGCCGCGAGAGAAGAAGCGAAGATGTCCACCGGCACGGTCGGGCCGGGTTCGCCTTTGCCAGGCCCGAACTCATCGGGCCGTGCGATATGGCCGGTGCGCAAACCCGCGGCGCCGGCGGCTTTGAGATCGTCGCTGTGGGCGGCCACCATCATGACCTGTCCAGGCTCGAGGCTGAGCGCTTCGGCCGCCGCGATATACACGCGCGGCTTGGGTTTGTAGTCGCCCGCGATTTCAGCGCCGAGGATCGCGTCCCAGGGCAAATTGTTGTGCCGGGCGAGGTCCACCATCAATGCGATATTGCCGTTGGAACAGGGTGCGAGAAAAAAGCGTTTCCGCAGGCGCTGCATGGCGCCCGGTACATCGGGCCAGGCGTCGAGCCGATGCCAGGCGAGATTTAATTCCCGCATCGTCGGCTCGTCCAAATTTTCCAGGCCAAACTTCGGCCGAACAAGATCGAGCATGCGGCGATGGATGATATCCAGCTTGGAGAACGGCAGGCGGCCCGAGCGCACCTCTTCCATGCTGGGCTGGTATTGCGCGCGCCAGGCGTCGGCGAAGGCGATCCAGTCGAGCTTATGGCCCAGCGGCTCGAGCACGCGCTGGCTTTCCCGCGCGACACCGTTTCGCCAATCGACCAGTGTGCCGAATACATCGAATATGAGTGCTTTAACATTTTGCATTGGTCCTTCTCCCGGTGTTTTTTCTGCGGCTTGCGACACGCGAGCAGTGCCGCTGTACGTCGCCGCAATGCCAAGCGATAGCATGGCTCCCAGCACCTCACGTCGGCTTGAATGAATCATCGAATAGCATCCTTTGCGCCCACACATTGGTTGGAACAACCGTACGCGACAGGTGTGGGCACATCACTGGCGACGGCAAGTATGACTAGCATGGAGAACCTAAATCAGGAAATGTTTTAGAGTTACAAAATGATATCGCGAATCGATCAATCATGCAAAATGAGGCAAGAAGAATCATTTGCGTTCGGATGCTATGGCTTCCGCAATTGCGAATCCGTTATTGTACGAGTTAAGTGTCGATACCAGCGTAGGGTGGGCAAACAGATTTATCGTTTGCCCACCGATTGATCTAATTACCACCGCAGTGTGGGCACGAACAACGTGCCAACACTACTGAGAATCTTGTCTGTCATTTCCGCGAAAGCGGAAATCCATCTTGACCTGTTAATGCGAAAAGGGAACATCGCCTTCGCCGGAATAGTTAAGCTGATTTTCATCAGCATCACCACAAGCCGCATGGTTACTGGGCCTCAAGGCATGCCATGCCACGAGCAAGGCTGAATGCGCCTCTTGGCTTGCCATGTTCCGACGAGTCATCGCGAGCGAAGCGCGGCGATCGCGCAGCCTAATCCAACGCTGAACCGCGAGATCGCTTGGGCGTATTCACACCGTTCTAGTGTGTAGGTTTCGTTTTGCGGCAAAGTGTTGGGGTTCGCGCCGCTCACCTCACGTGCCACGAGCTTTGTTAAGAGCAACGCTCATATTTAGTATGGCGGGCTCGTCGTTCCACGAGGAAACTAATATAGGCATACGACCATCGCTCTGTAGTGCACCTTTTTCTAGTTCCTTAATCGAGTGCGACGAAACTCCGATCCACCATTTAACCCCACCATAAACCATGCCATATGCTCGAGCCGCTCCAATTTTTACTATCTCCGGTCGTGTAATGATCGGTATGCATTGATTGGTTTCGTGGTGAACAATGGCACAACCAAGAATTGGATATTGGGTTGACGTACCAGGGGTATCGTCAACAAGCAACCGACGCAATTTCGTTTCATGGTGGTCGCCAAGTTTGACCGATGAAAACATCGGCAATGTACTAACACTAGCTCTAAAGAGGACGCTCAAATGAAACAATTTGAAAGAGTTGTAATGTACGGTTATCCAGTGAATATCCCCAACCTTCAAGGGACTTGGCAGCGATGGTGATGTGAACCACTGTTGGTGAAAAGGTTTTTCAAACCGCTCATTGAAGTACTGTTCACAAGATTCGCATAAGAGGTGTTCATACAAACCTTTTTGGAGCACTGTCCTACGTAACGGGCCTAGCCCATTGATACCGATCATCCGATGATCGTTATTGTAAAGATTCTGGTAAAGGAATTCAGGAACGATGTGCGACTTTTGCAGCACTTTCTCATCTAGACAAAACTGGCAGATAGGCATGCGATAAGAGAACTACTATAGGGCCAATAGCAAGGTAGGGCGGATCAAGGCGCTTTGCGCCGGATCCATCAGGGATCAAAAATGGTGGATCCGCTGCGCTTGATCCACCCTACATTTTTTGTTGGTATCGTCGCGCGCAAACGTCACGCCAACTCCTCGATCAGCGCTTTGGCTTCAATCAAATCTTTCGTGTCGAAACCTTCGGTGAACCAATCGTAAACCGGCTTCAGCAGATCGAGTGCCTCTTTGCCCTTGCCTTGCGATTGCCACAGCCGGGCGAGGCTGGTCGAGGTGCGTAGTTCCCAGGATTTTGCCTGCTGCTCGCGCGCCCAGTCGAGCGAGGCGAGGTAATATTTCTCAGCACCTTCGAAGTCACTCTTGAGGGTGAGCACCCAGCCCTTGAGGCGCAGGATTTCGGCGTAGTGGACTCGCTCTTCCCAGCCAGGGCGCTCCACCTGCGCGATCTGCTCGTCGATGAGCTGCAGGGCGCGGTCAATGTCGCCCAAATGCGCCATGCCCTCGGCAAGAGTCGCTTTGAGGTAGGGACCGCGGGCCTTGCCGCCGGTTGCGTCCCAAACCGTCAGGCCGGCCTTGAGAGTGCTAATCCCTTCGGCGGGCCTGCCTTCCCGGATGAGCGCCGTGCCATATCCAACGGGTGCCAGCAGTGCCCACAGCATGGGCATGCTGTTCTCGCGACCCAGCCGGTCGCATTCTTCAATGCGTTTACGCAATGCTTCGGACTCACAGCGATAATCGAATGCGTCCGCCCCCATCGTCAGCGCCCAGCCGAGGTCGAACGGGTGAGCGCGCCGGCGTGCGTGCGCGTCTTTTTCATCGCTCAGCCGCACCGCCCGGTCCGGGTACCCCAACATCCAAGTGAAGATCGAGGCGAAGACACCGACCAGCGTTTTGGGATCGTGATTGAGGATGTCTGCAAGATGGCGATGCTTCTCGCCGTCGTAGAGCTCCAGCACCTTGTCGGCGTGCTTCAGAGCCTCGATAGGCTTACCCATCCAGAAGTAGCAGGCGCAGACAAGTGTGTGTCCCGTGATCAGCAGATCTAGATCGCCGGTCGCCTTTGCCGTGTCGAGCATCTCCTCCGCCCACGGGAGGGACTCGGCCACACGGCCGATGGTCAGGACGTTGAACATCAGTCCCCAGAGGATGGGTAGCAGCGCGTCGTTGCGCTTAAGCGATTTCGCCAGAGCAAGGGCCGGGTGAAGGCTGGTCCAGACTTCCGAGGCCGGCCAGCCTTTGAGCGCCAGCCAGGCCGTTCCAAGGGTGGTGCGCAGCCCCAGTTCGCAGGCATCTCGTTTGGATGAGCGAGGTAGGCTGGCGACTAGTTCGAGCCCCTTGTTGAGATGGGAGATGGCCTCGGTAAGGGCCATACGTTTCAACACCAGCTCGCCAGCGGTCTGCCAAAGTGGAATGGCGGCTTCAGTCAAGCCTGCGGCGGTGAGGTGATGCGCCAACACCTGCGGCTCCGTGTCTTTGGTTTCGGGATATTGTTGTTCAATCACCTGCGCGATCTTGGTGTGTAGCGTTTGCCTTCGGCTCTTGAGCAGGGAGTCGTAAGCGGCGTCCTGAACCAGTGCATGCTTGAACGTGTAGGTCGCGTCCGGCGGCGTGCCGCGGCGGAATGCGAGACCGGATTCGGTCAATTGATTGAGCGCGCTGTCGAGGTTCGCTTTGCTGTGGGGTGCCACCGCCGCAATCATGGCGTAGGTAAATTCTCTGGCAACCGCCGCCCCGATCTGTGCGATCTCTTTGACAGGGGCGAACCGATCCAAGCGCGCCATCAGCGAATCTCGTAAGGTGGCGGGAATGGTGACGCTTCTTGCATTGCCAACGTAGTCGTAATGATCACCGACCGCTTTGAGTTCGCCGGATTCCAGAATCGACTTCGTCAGTTCCTCCACATACAACGGCACGCCGTCGGTCTTGCTCAAGATCTGCTCATGCAGTTCAGCCGGCAGTGTCTTGGCGTTGGTGAGTTTAGACACGATCGCGCCGCATTGCGCGCGCGTGAGCTTGGATAAGTTCAGCGCCTTGACATGGCCGTGGCTTTCCCACTTGGGCTGAAACTCGGGGCGGTGGGTGAGCACGATGAGCAGTGGGACGGCTCTGACGCGGTCGATCAACAGATCAAGCACTTCAAGACTGGTCGGATCGGCCCAGTGGGCATCTTCGTACAGCATCACCCTAGGATGCTTTGCGGCGGCCGCTGCAGTCAGATCGACCAAGCTGCGCAGCGTCTCGTCCTTGAATTTTTGCGGCGTCATCGGCAGCGCCCCGTACCTCTGCTCAGACGCAATCGACAGCAACGAGGCGATGAACCTGACGTCGGCCAGTGGCCGGCCGTTGCGGCCTACGACGAGCGCTTCGAGCTTGTCGAGCTTGGACTCGAGCGTTTCGTCTCGGCTGAATTTCAATGCGCGTTCGAAATTGTCGATGCTTGGATAGAACGCACTGTTGACGTGGTAGGGCGAGCATTGGAAACGCAGGGCTTGCGCGCCCTGGGCTTCCAGCCGCTCGCGCAACGTGCTCAAGACCCGGCTCTTGCCGATGCCGGGTTCTCCGGACAACAGCACCACTTGGCCTTCGCCTTCCTGGGCCTGTTGCCAGCGATCGAGCAACAGCCCCAGCTCTTGTTCGCGTCCGACC
>JANMJR010000261.1:0-5192 GCA_031371465.1 Pseudomonadota bacterium | reverse complement strand
AAATCGAGTCCCGAGATGATTGCGAAGTCGTCGCAGTTGGAGCCTAACGGGTTCGCCGGCGCGCCAGCCACAGGCACAGCGGTGCAAGTGCTATTGTTCAATGTCTCGGTAAAGTTGACCTTTGTAATGGTCGGTGACGGGGTGTCCACGATCGTCCCGGCTGCACCGAGACGTAGAATGGAATGGATATCGACCGTTCGCAACACATTGCTGAAGCCGGCGATCGGGTTGTTGTGATGCCTAACCGTGGTGACGTCGGTCCAGCCGGCATCCGTCATGGTACCGAACTTGCCTGTGACTTCGAGTGCGCTACGTGAGGGGTTGGCGAATGCATCGGGAAAATTAATTCCGTTCCCGATGGCGCCGCCGTTTGCGCAGCTGGCGAATGAACCGCCGCAACCCCACGCGACACCGCGCCAGACATTAGCCGGCGCAGTGTTGGTACCGAGAGGAATCCCAGATGCCTGTAACACAGCATTTGAAAATTCCAGCCCACCGCTGCCTGCCACCGGCGGCGCGCCGCTTGGCTGAGTCACCGTTGCCGTAGCGCCGGCGAAAAACCCGCTAGTCTGGGAAAATGGGAGATCCAACGCGCTGGCGGAGCCTACATAGCTTATCGCTAGTAGTCCCGCGATAAGCGCTCCTCGCATCGGTTTGGTTAAAGTAATAGTACACTCGTTTTTCTTCATATCAGCCTCCTAGTACACAAGTTGAGTTAACATCATTTCGGGGCCCACCTGCGCTTCTGCGCTTTGACAGGATTAGAACCCTTGATTAATCAATATACGCTAGTTTTTGAAACAATCAACATCGGGGGCGGCGGCAGGGGCGCGCATGGCGTATGAGCATGGTCGCCAAACACAAAACACACTAAAAACCGCGCCGAACGAAACGTCCCGATATGCCTGGGTTAGAACCGCGGATCCGCCTCGCCGCGCTCAATGCGGCGCGATTTCGCGCGCTCGCGCCGAATGGCGCGAATCTCATCTGCCGTGGCCTTGCTGTTGCTATTCGCTTCTTCTTGCGCGCGCGCGGCTTCATCGCGGCGCTGTTCCTGTGCCGCGTTACCTTGCTGGGCGCCGCGCGATCTACGCTCGTCCCGCTCGTTCGCATTGGCCGAGCAACTGATACTCGCCAGCAAAATCAGCATCGCCGTACCCATCGCTCCGGGCCTATTTTTCCTGCGTAGTGTCATGGTTTTATGTGATCGCCTTTGCGGATCAGGATTTGCAAGTTCATTCTCACGCCAATAGATTACTCAATCAGTAACGCGCCGTATTCCCATTTCGTCTATCCAATTACCTCATCAAGTGTATCAAAATGCTAGTCCGCGCTTGCTTTAACGCCTCATTCTGAAACAAACTGTTACACATTTACCGGCAAGGGAACAACGTTTCGACTAGGATTTGCCCATGACTACTCCAAAAGCGAAGATTCTCGTCGTCGACGACGATCTGCGCTTGCGCGAATTGCTTAAACGCTATTTGGGCGAGCAGGGTTACAGCGTGAGCGTGGCCGCCGACGGCGAATCCATGAACCGTGTGCGCGCCCGCGAACGCTACGATTTGCTCGTGCTCGATCTAATGATGCCAGGCGAAGACGGCCTCGCGATTTGTCGCCGCCTGCGCGCCGGCGCCGACACCACGCCGATCATCATGCTGACCGCCAAGGGCGACGAGGTCGATCGCATCCTTGGCCTGGAAATGGGCGCGGACGATTATCTGCCGAAGCCGTTTAATCCGCGCGAATTGTTGGCGCGCATTCAAGCCGTGTTGCGGCGTCAAGCGCCCCTGCCTATTCCCGGCGCGCCAACTGCAACGGCCAGCACGGTCGAGTTCGGCGGTTTTTCGCTCGATTTGGCCGCGCGTCGCTTGAGCAAAGACGGCGCCGAGGTCGCGCTCACCAACGGCGAATTCGCCCTCCTGAAAATTCTCGTCTCCTATCCGCGGGAGCCCTTGTCGCGAGAAAAACTGATGGAACTCGCCCGTGGCCGAGAGCATGAACCGTTCGATCGCAGTATCGATATTCAAGTCTCGCGCTTGCGCAAACTCATCGAGCCGGACAGCGCCCACCCGCGCTACATCCAAACCGTGTGGGGCTTCGGCTACGTGTTCGTGCCCGACGGCGAGGCCGCTTGACGTTATTGCCGAGTTCGTTGCTGGGCCGCACCGCGCTGATCATCGGCGGCACCTTGCTATTGAGCCAACTCGCCGCGTTCAAACTGTTTCAGCTCTATTATCAGGGTCCGCTGATCCAGCAAATTGCCGGCCTGGCGGTCAGCCAAATTCGCACCGTGGGTTTCGCCATTGCAAAATTGAAGGACGATGCACGCGACGAATTCCTGGACCAACTTGAGGAAAAAGAAGGCATCCGCGTATTGTTCGACAACGACAGCGTACTGCCGAGCAAGTGGCCCGAAGATCGCTTGTTGCTCAGCTTTGCCGACGAAGTGCGTAAACAATTGGGCAGCGCGATCGAATTTTTTGTGCAGCCAAAATCCGGCCGCGCGCTGTGGGTTAAGTTACCGATCGGGACCGAGAAAGCCTGGATCGGCATTCCCCGCAGCCAGATCGAATTAGGCTTTCCCTGGGCGTGGCTGGCGCTGGCGCTAGGTGCGGCCCTCGTCGCGTTAGTCGCCGCAACGCTGTTAGTGCGCCGTGTGAATCAACCTTTGCGCCAACTCGCCGCTGCCGCATCGGTAATGGGCAAAGGCGATTATCCCGAGCCGATAAACGAATCGGGACCAAGCGAAGTCAAGCAAGTCGCCCATTCCTTCAACCAAATGTTGGCCGACGTTAAAGCCCTCGACCAAGAACGCGCCGTGTTGCTCGCCGGTATCTCCCATGATCTGCGCACGCCGCTGGCGCGTATGCGCTTGGCAACGGAAATGTTGAGCGTCGACGCCGATCTCAAGCAAGACATGGCGCAAGACATCGACGAGATGGACGCCATCGTCAAACAGTTTTTGGATTTCGCGCGCCTGGCGGACGAAGAAGCCGCTGCGCTGACCAACCTCAACGAATTGATCGCGGACATCGCGAGCCACTACCAACATCGCGGCATCGAAATTGAGTTTGCAGCGGGCGAGGTGGAACCGCTAGCGCTACGCGCCACCGGCATGCGTCGCGCGCTCACGAATTTGATCGAAAACGCCATCAAGTACGGCAAACCACCGATCCAACTGTCCACCGGCAAGCAAGAAAATCACGTGTTCGTTAGTGTGCGCGATCACGGCCCCGGAATCCCAGATGGCGATCGCGAGCGCCTGTTACGCCCCTTTACGCGCCTCACGGAAGCGCGCAGCGGGCCGAGCGGCGCTGGTTTGGGACTGGCCATTGTCGAGCGCATCGCGAAGCTTCATGATAGCCATGTGGAATTGACGACGCCCGCGGATGGTGGTCTGAGCGTACGCCTATTACTTGCGATGCAATAGGCGTCACGCCACGAGCCAATACCAGAACGGCTTCCAGGCCATGCATCGCCCGGCGCCATTATCCACGACCCTCCCAGCCCTAGTCCCTGGCCCCGAGAAACTCTCCACGCACGCTTTACGTATTCCGTATTCCAGATTATGCTTCGAGTCGATTGGCGAATTTATCCCAACATCACGAAATCAACTGGAGGAAAGCAATGCCTATCGATCGTCGCACGTTTATTCAATCCACGGCGGCTCTCGCTACTTTGAGCGCAGCGGGCTGCGCAACCACAGAAAATGCGCCGCCGCAACAAATGGCCAAAGCCAGCGCATCAAAAATCAACACCGCGACATTGAAGTCTAGCGCGGATGCCCTGCTTGGTGCGGGCGCCAGTGCGGGCGATGTTCCCGGCGTCGTTGCCGTTGCGACCAATCGCGACGAAATGATTTACGAAGGGGCGTTCGGCACGACGGTGCTCGGTTCCGGCATCGCCATGACACCGGACACGGTTGTGTGGATCGCCTCCATGACCAAAGCGATCACCGGGTTGGCGGCGATGCAATTGGTGGAGCAAGGCAAGCTCTCGCTTGATGCCCCGGCAAGCAAAATCATTCCGGCGCTCGGCGACGTTAAAGTGTTGGACGGCTGGGACGGCGACACGGCGCGTCTGCGCGCACCGAAACGCGCGATCACACTGCGCCATTTGCTCACCCATACGGCGGGCTTCGGCTATAGCCTGTGGAACACCGATCTGGGCAAATACGAAACCGTCAATAAAGTCCCCGGCATCATCACCTGCCAAAACGCCGCGCTCACTACGCCGCTGATCGCCGATCCCGGCGAGCAATGGAACTACGGTATCAATATCGATTTTGCCGGCAAAATGGTCGAGGCCGTCAGCGGCATGAAGCTCGGCGACTATTTCGCCAGGAATATTTTCCAGCCGCTGGGCATGTATAGCACCGGTTTCAAAATCAATCCGAGCATGCGCGCCCGCCTGGCGAAAATTCATCAGCGCGGCGCCGACGGCAAATTCACGCCCACGGATATCGAGATCCCCCAGAATCCCGAATTTGAGATGGGTGGCGGGGGGCTATATTCCACCGCCGGCGATTACCTCGCCTTCGTGCGCATGATGCTGAACAACGGCAAAGCCAACGGCAACCAACTGGTCAAACCCGCCACCGTCGCCGAAATGTCGCGCAACAACATGGGCAACTCCAAAGTCAGCATGCTCAAGACCGCGGTTCCGCCGCTCACCAACGACGCCGAATTCTTCCCCGGCATGCCGAAGAACTGGGGCTTGAGCTTCATGATCAACGAACAACAAGCGCCAACCGGCCGTAGCGTCGGCAGCTTGGCTTGGGCCGGATTGGCCAATAGCTACTTCTGGATCGACCAGCAAAAAGGCGTCGGCGGCGTCTATCTATCGCAAGTCCTGCCCTTCGCCGACGTGAAGGCGTTGCCAATGTACTACGCGTTTGAGAAATCCGTGTATCAGTCGATGGCTTAAGCGTTTTTCCTGAGAGACAAAGGCCAGTTCGGCATCACTGAGCTGGCTTTTTTGTTGACCGTTATCGCGCAAAAATCTGATCATCCAAGTTTATGCCCTCAACATGGCCTATTTAACCGGCATCGCTTGCACCCCCTTCGGCCGTCACGAAGGCAGCACCGCGCTTGGACTGATCACCGTCGCTGCGCGCGATGCCCTACGCGATGCGCAATTGGCAACAACACAAATCGACGGCCTGCTCACCGGCTACGCAACCACGTTTC
>JANMJR010000254.1:0-5716 GCA_031371465.1 Pseudomonadota bacterium | reverse complement strand
CGGATTCAGCGGCCTGGTGCTGGCGATTACGCCGGTCGATATCGTGATTCACAACACTTACTACGTAGTGGCGCACTTTCATTACGTGTTGTTTTCCGGTGCGGCAATGGCGATTATGGCGGGCGTCTATTATTGGATTCCGAAGTGGACCGGCCATATGTACGACGAAACCCTGGGCAAATGGCATTTCTGGCTGACGTCGATATTCTTTAACGTTTGCTTTTTCCCGCAGCACTTCTTAGGTTTGGCTGGGATGCAGCGCCGTTATGCCGACTACGCGTTGCAATTTGCCGATTGGAACTGGTGGTCGAGTATCGGTGCGTTCGGCCTGGGCTTATCGCAGCTGATATTCCTGTGGGTTGTATTGAAGTGTGCCCGCGGCGGCGTCAAAGCCACGGATCGTGTGTGGGAAGGCGCTGAAGGTTTGGAGTGGACCTTACCGTCTCCCGCGCCGTACCACACCTTTGAAACACCACCTTTAGTTAAATAAGGAAATCGGGCGGTGGCAACTTGCTGCCCGCTTCTTAAAGAATTTGAGCGCCAATAGAAATACCGGAGTAGGCAGGGGCAAGTACGTTACGGCGGGCATTTTGATTTTGTTCTCCGTTGGGATGTTTGTGTATACGGTTTTGCGGCGTTGGTGATATGGATATAGCAGTACAAAATCAGGTGATGTTAAAGAAGCTGCTGGCCATTGTGGTGTTGATGGGCGGCTTCGGATTGGCCCTGGTGCCGTTTTACAAGAAGATTTGTGAAGTGACTGGAATCAGCCAAACCCGCATTGTGACGCGGGCGGAGGCCAAGAATACGCAGGTGGATTTGACGCGCACGATCACTGTTCAGTTCGATGCGACGATTAACCAGCAAATGCCGTGGCGCTTTGCGCCGGAACAGCGCAGTGTTAAGGTGCACCCCGGTGAGGTTACCCAAGTGGTTTATTCGGTAACGAACACGACGGGCAAGGCAATGGTCGGGCAGGCGCGACCGAGCTACGGTCCGGAAATCGCCGGAAAGTATTTCAACAAGCTGGAATGTTTTTGTTTCAACCAGCAGACCTTGGCCGCGAACGAGACGCGGCAAATGCCGGTCGTGTTTTACGTGGGACGCGATCTGCCGAGGGACGTCACGACCTTGACTTTGTCGTACACCTTCTTCGATATGACCGCCGAAGCGGCGAGTAAAAGTTAACGTGTTTCGCGCATTTAAAGCAGTGTTCTGGAGTTTTTTTGGGGTGCGCAAGGGAGTTGAATACGATAAAGATTCCGTAGCGCTGACGCCAGTCCAGGTGATAGTTGCCGGTGTGGTCAGCGCCCTGGTTTTTATATTGTCGATTCTGTTATTAGTGTATTTTGTGACTCGTTAAGATCGGTCCATATGGCCAACTTATCAGACTATAAGTGAGGGAGAATTAAAAGGTGAGTACACAATCCGTCGGTCATTATTTTATTCCGCAACCATCCCATTGGCCGATCACGGGCTCGACAGCATTGCTGTTGCTGGCGTTCGGAATGGTTACTTTGTTGCACGGTAGCGCGAATGTCGCCTGGTTATTGATCGGGGCAGGTTTTGCGGTGCTGATTTACATGCTGTTCGGTTGGTTCGGCACGGTCGCCCGCGAAAGCGAGGCCGGCAGCTACAACGAGCAAGTCGATCGCTCGTTCCGCTGGAGTATGAGCTGGTTTATCTTTTCCGAAGTGATGTTCTTTGCGGCATTTTTCGGCGCGTTGCTCTACGCCCGGCAAATCTCGGTGCCGTGGCTCGGCGATATTGACAACAAATTGTTGTGGCCGAATTTCAATCCGACTTGGCCGACCAATGGCCCGTTGCCGCTCGAAGCTAAAGGTATCGAAAAAGTAAATGCATGGGGCATTCCTGCGCTTAACACGCTCATTCTTCTCTCCTCCGGCTGGACCGTGACGATGGCTCACTGGGCGCTGAAGAAAGGTAATCGCGGTGCGCTTAACCTTTGGCTATTCCTGACCATCGCCTTGGGTGTTTTGTTCCTGGGCTTGCAAGCTTATGAATATGTGCATGCCTATCACGAGGGCTTGACTCTCAAGCAAGGTGTGTTTGGCGCGACGTTCTATATGCTCACCGGTTTTCATGGCTTCCACGTGACGATCGGAACGATCATGCTGATCGTGATTCTGTTCCGTTGCATGGCGGGTCATTTTAAGCCCGAGCGCCATTTTGGATTTGAAGCGGTATCGTGGTACTGGCACTTTGTTGACGTTGTATGGTTATTGCTCTTTGTGCTGGTATACTGGCTGTAGAATTAGGGCAGCTAAAAAAGCAGGTGGAGGAGGAGTTGGTAGTGACGTCGTAGTAACAAGAAAAACCCAGCATGACAGACACGCCGCGCCTAGCGCGGCGTGTCTTTTTCAAGGACGTCATTACTACTGCATCATTCCCTGCGGGGTGATGAAGCCGAAATGATAACCAAGCATCAGAATGAGAAACAGCGTGATGGATAACCCGACCCGCCAGGTGAGCGCGCGAACCGCTCGCGTCGATTGGCCCTTATCGCGAATCATGTAGTACAGCGCGCTGAATAGGCTGCCGATAATCAATAGGATGAATATCAGAATGACATATCGCATAAGTGTTTCTCCGTTTGTTCGCTGAGTCTAAGCTAATGCGCTATTTCTTTGCAATTCCTATGAGCACGAATGCAACTCGGCCGCTATGACTTTCACCCGCGTCTCATCCCTACGATTGCGACGTTGTGCATGATGGCGATCACGTTTTCCGCCGGGCGCTGGCAACTTAGCCGGGCGACCGAGAAGGCCGAACTACAATCTCGCTTTGAGCAAAACCAATCCCAGCCGATGGTTGATTTAGGACATTTTTCCGGCGATCAAACCACCCTTTGCTATCGCCGAGTGGTCGTCGAAGGGGAATTTATTGCCGATAAACAAGTCTATATCGACAATCGCGAGCACGAGGGAAAATCAGGTTACCAGGTGATCGCGCCGCTACGGATTTTGGGTACCAAACAAATCGTATTGGTGAATCGCGGCTGGATCGAACGTGGTCGCGAGTATCCTCTTGCGCCGCAGGTTGCGGTTCCGTCCGGCAACCTAAAAATTGGTGGGATCGGCAGCGTGCCGTCACAGCGCTTCATTGAGTTATCCGATCAGGCGATTGCGGGAAATGTTTGGCAAAACCTAACGTTCGAGCGCGCGAAAAGCGCACTTGGATTCACGGTCTTGCCGGTGGTGGTTTTACAGCAGCAACAGGTAGCCGACGGCCTTAGCCCGGTGGTCGAAAAACCCGATTTCAAAATCGATATGCATCGCGGTTATGCGTTCCAATGGTTCGCGCTAACCGCCACACTTATGGTGATTTATGTCGTCGTCAATACCCAACGCCGCACAGCGTAATTTCCGCATTAACTTAGTTTTGATTTTTGCGGTATTCGCCGTGCCGCTCATCGCCGCTTATTTGAGTTTCTATGTCTGGCCGCCGCAAGGTCGATTGAACTACGGCGAATTGATCGAACCAACCACTTTGCCCGACGTTGCGCTGCGCGACGCTGAAGGCAAGGAATTTTCCCTGAGCACATTACGCGGTAAATGGATCATGCTCAGCGTCGACTCCGCTGATTGCGACGAGGCCTGCAACCAAAAACTTTTTTTGATGCGCCAAACGCGTATTTCGATGACCAAGGAAATGAATCGCATCGAGCGCGTATTGCTGCTGCGCGGCGATGCTAGAGCGACAACGGAGTTGGTAAAGAAATATCCCGGTATGCATATCCTGTCCGGTGCGAATGGTAGCCTGCTAAACACCTTTCCCGCTGTGTCGAACGCCGCAGACCATATTTATCTAGTCGATCCCGTTGGCCAAGTCATGATGCGCTACGTCAAGAATCCTGATGCAACCGGCATTCGCCGTGATTTAGGACGTTTGCTGAGCGTGTCGCAAGTGGGCTAGGCATGTACCGCAATTTGATCAAAATCGCCGCCGCACTGACCTTCGGAATCATCGTCCTCGGCGCGTTCGTTCGCTTGTCCGATGCGGGCCTCGGCTGTCCCGACTGGCCCGGTTGCTACGGTCATGTCACCGTGCCCGACGAATCTCATGAACTCGCCGCCGCGCAAGAGAAATTTCCGCACCAGCCCGTGGAAGCGCGCAAGGGTTGGATCGAGATGATCCATCGCTATTTTGCATCGACACTCGGTTTACTGATCATCGCTATCGCCGTCATGGGTTGGCGCCGCCGCGCCGTGCAGCCCCTTGGCCTAGCGCTGTTCTTGGTTGGATTGGTGGTGTTTCAAGGGCTGTTAGGCATGTGGACCGTCACGCTCCGCCTTTATCCTGCCGTTGTGACGGCGCACTTGATCGGGGGCATGACGACCTTGGCTCTCTTGATCTGGTTGCTTTTGCGACAGTATTGGGCGCCGATTACGCGTTCCCATCCAATGGCCGGTATGGCACGCTTCGCGTTGACGGTATTAGCGATCCAAATCGTCCTCGGGGGCTGGGTGAGCACCAATTATGCGGCACTCGCCTGCACGGATTTTCCGCAATGTCACGGCGCTTGGTCCCCCGTCGCCGATTATGCCAATGGGTTTTATCCGCTGCGCGAACTCGGCCGCACTGCCGGCGGCGAATTGTTGCAGCAGGACGCGCTGACGGCGATCCATTGGGTGCATCGCATCGGCGCGTTAATTACTTTTTTCATCGTCGGATACCTTGGCTACCGACTGTTGCGCAGCGAGCGGCTCAAGGGTTCCGGCGTCGCGCTGTTGGGCGCCCTCACGCTGCAGATCGCCCTGGGAATCGCTAACGTATTGTTCAGTTTGCCCTTACCCCTCGCCGTGGCGCATAATGCAGGCGCCGCGCTCCTGTTGGTCATCTTGGTCGCGGTAAATTACCGACTACACCACAACACATAGCCTGTTTGAATCATGTCGACATCTATCGCAATAGAGACACCCGTCAGCCTCGCGCAACAATTCTTCCAACTCACCAAGCCCCGAGTGGTGTCGCTGATCGTGTTCACCGCCGTGATCGGCATGTTTCTCGCCACGCCGGGCATGGTTGCGCCGGCTTTGTTGGCTGCTGCGACATTGGGCATTGCACTGGTCGCCGGCGCGGCTGCGGCAATCAATTGCTTGGTCGAACAGAAAATAGATGCCGTCATGGCGCGTACTCGTGGGCGACCGCTACCGCGCGGGACGCTGACCTCGGCGCAGACCTTGGGCTTCGCCAGCGTCATCGGCGGATTCGGTCTATTGCTTCTATACTGCGCCGTCAATCCGCTAACCATGTGGCTTACGCTCGCCACCTTCGTCGGCTATGCCGTCATCTATACCATTTTGCTAAAACCGGCGACACCGCAAAACATCGTCATTGGTGGCGCTTCCGGCGCCATGCCGCCGGTACTCGGCTGGGCGGCCGTGACCGGTCAAGTATCATCCGACGCGTTGATTCTATTTTTGATCATATTTGCTTGGACGCCGCCGCATTTTTGGGCGCTCGCGTTGTATCGAAAATTAGAATACGCCAAGGCCGGTGTGCCTATGTTGCCCGTCACGCATGGCGACAAATACACGCGCTTGCACGTGCTGTTGTACACCGTCATCCTCACCGCCGTCACCCTGCTGCCATTCGCCACACGCATGTCGGGGCTGATTTATCTCGCGTCCGCGCTGATACTGGACGGCGTGTTTATATACTTCGCGCTGAAAATTTACTTTCGTTACAGCGA
>JANMJR010000251.1:0-19196 GCA_031371465.1 Pseudomonadota bacterium | reverse complement strand
TCGGCGCAGATTTATTGCGACGAAGCCGCGAAACATGGTCGTCAGTTCAAATTTGGTCAGCGCCAGAACGTCGTGCGCTGGCCGCATATTGCCAAGAACGAAGCAGACTATAACCATAAGCTGACCCAGTATGATTTGGATATCTACAAGAATTTCTATTCGCCGTTCTTTCCGCAACTGCCGGCAAATGTAGATTGGGTGCAAAACATGAAAGAATCGGGGCTATTCTTGGGCGGTACGCTCGAACAGGCGCGCGCCCTATTTCAACAGGAATGGGCTAGAGTTCCAAGCGAGTACCTTACGTTGATTTGGCACTACGCGCAACAACCGAAAGACGAAGTGATTTGGGAATTGGAGCAGTTCATGACCCACATCTGGCCGACGCTCGAGGCGGTCGAGTCATCGGCCGCGAGCTAACGATGCGAGGGGAAGGGAATTAAAATTTTGGACAGCATCGTCACGGATTACGCAATCGACCCAATGGATTTGCGCCGGGCATTGGGTAATTTTGTCACGGGCGTCACGGTTGTCACCACGCGCAACGCCAGCGGTGAGTTAGCCGGTCTGACGGTTAACTCATTCAGTTCGCTATCTCTAGCGCCACCGCTGATCATGTGGAGTCTCGCACTTTCGTCCGCCAGTTTCGGGGCATTCAAAGCGTGCACCCACTTCACCGTCAATGTGCTGGCCGAAGACCAAAGGCTTGTGGCGGAACGATTTGCGCGCAGTGGCGGCGATAAATTTAGCGGCCTTGCGGTACGCGAAAGCATTCCCGGCGTCCCCATGCTGGACGGTGTAGCGGCAAGCTTTACCTGCCGCACCGCATCGCGCTATCCGGGCGGCGATCACGTCATTCTGATTGGTGAAGTGTTAACGTATCAACATAGCGACCGCGCGCCGTTACTCTATGCGCACGGTCGCTATGGGCGACTCGGAGACGAGAACCCGTCCTCCCGCTAGCAGGTTAAGAAAAACGCTGATGGTTCGTCGACGGCCAAGGCGCAAAAAAGAAAACCCGCCATCCCCCGAGCGGCTGTGGCGACAGGGCTCGACCTCGCATCTGGGTTTGCGGTCTAATCGAAGCTGAAGCCGGGTGTGCGAGTGTAGTAGTGCAGCGCTTCATCTTGGAAGATCAGCGCGCGCATTCGCTCGCTGCCGCGATTGTGATGCGAATGCAATGTGGTGGGCGGCGTAATCTGCACCGCGCCGGTGGACCAGTCAACGCGCTGACCGTCGATCATGGAATGGGCGCCTTCGCCTTGCAGGGCTAACGTCACGGCCACGCCGTTGTGGCGATGGGCGCCCTGATCGCCACCGGCCGCGACCGTATTAAGGCCGACGATGATGAACGGCAAGGTATTGTTGCTTGGCGCCAGGGCCTCGGCGCCAAATAACACGAATCGGCCCGTGCTCGATTCAGTCAGCGGCCGCTGCCACTCGATCTCCAGCCGGCGCTCGATTTCCGCCGCGGGCCAATGCGTTGTGTCGACCTTCGCTTGCCCCGGCGCCGGCGCCCGCAGGCCACCATAGGCCAGCAAGGGCTCGTCGGTACCAAGATAAAGCAAGCAATCACCGCCCGCCGCACGGTGTACCGTCTCGCGGCCACCGCCGAATAAAAACATATCGCCTTCGCCCCAGGTAATGGTATCCGCGCCATTGTGGCTCTCGCCGCTGCCGCTAATGACATAGTAGATTTCGCCCGACGCGACGAGACTGCAGTGCAATTCCTCGCCGGCGCGAATATTGAGATAACGCAGCAGCAGCGCCGGTGTGGTCGCCGGAAAACGCGTGCCAAGCGCATCCGAGGTGTCCAGTGCAATCATGCCGGTGGGGGTGGCGGGATCAAATGCCCGATCACGCTCCGCCAGGAACTGCCGCACCGGCACGGGGGGCCAACGGAAGTTGAAGCCGTTGTCGTCAGAGAAGTACCGGGCACGGCGGGTGTAGGGCGTATCGACGTTCGGGGTGAAGCGTTCAGGCGCATTCATGGGGAGGCGATCCTCGGGTTAAGGGTGGATTTGCATGATGATTCTACGCCTGGCGCTGGGGATAGGCCACTATTGCCTCATCCCCTTGCTTCAAAACGGCATCGTATCTTGGACAGCACTGATTGAGAATACTAAAATATTCATCGTCGACCCTCATTGACGATGAGTCGTGGAAACCCTCGCCGCGCTCGGCGAGTTGACTATTCAAAGTTCGCGCTAACGCAAATAAGGCATTCGTGGGTACGCGCAAAAAGCGTTCTCTAACTTCCTCAGGCGAAATAGGCCGACTCCAGAGATATCCTTGAATCTGGTCACAACGGTTGGTTTTTAGAAAATCGAGCTGCGCACCGGTTTCCACGCCTTCCGCGACGGTGGTTAAGCTCAGACCGCGTGCCATCGAAATGATCCCTCGGGCCACAATTGCTTCGTGCTTGTTGCTCGGAAGATCGGTGACAAAGGAGCGATCGATTTTCAAGCAATCGACCGGTAGACGAGCCAGATAGCCCAACGAGGAATACCCCACACCAAAATCGTCGATGGCTAGCGATACGCCCAAGCGCTTCAGCGCGTGCATGGTCTCGATGGTATGTTCGACATCATGCATCACTGCGCTTTCCGTGATCTCAAGCTCGAGCTGCTCTGGCACTACACCGGAATCGGTAAGCGCCGCCTCGACCGAATGGATCAGTCGGAGATTTCGAAACTGTAGCGGCGACAAATTCACGCTGACTTTAAGCAGCCCATAACCCTGGTGTTCCCATTGCTTCACTTGCGCTAGCGCCGAGCGTAAGACAAAGTCGCCCAGGCTGTGGATCAATCCGGTTTCTTCGGCAATCCCAATAATGCGGTCAGCGCCGATCGCGCCGTGAACCGAACTACTGCAGCGGATGAGTGCCTCCATCCCCATCATGCGATGGCTCACGACATCGAACTTGGGCTGATACACCAAGTAAAACATATTATTTTCCAGCGCCTGGCGCATATCGCTTTCAATTGTGAGTTGTTCTGTGGCCGCCTTAGTAATACTTGCAGCGTAGAACTGATAACCATTGCGCCCGACACTTTTGGCGTGAAACATGGCCGAATCGGCATTCTTGAGCAGTGCATCAACATCGGCGCCGTCCTGCCCACTGACCGCGATGCCCAAACTAGCGGTACAGTAGACAACTTGTCCGTTAAGTTCGATTGGCCGGCGAATCACTTCCAAAATACGTTCCGCCGCATGGTCTATAGACCGTGAATCACAGCCATCGACCAGCATCACCACGCTGAATCCATCTTCACCCACGCGGGCGACAAAGTCCCGGTCACGACGTAACGTTCGATGTTTGGTCAGCCCTTCCGATCGCACCGAAGCTAGGAGACGACGGCTTACTTCAAGAAGTAGTTCGTCACCGACTTGGTGACCGAAGGAATCATTGACGCGCTTGAAGCGGTCTAGGTCGACGGACATCAGTACAACCGTTTGCCCGGCGGCCGGCGTTTGCGGCAATATCTCCTCTAAATGCTCACGCAGCCTAAGCCGATTAGGCAGTCCGGTCAGGGCATCGAAATAGGCCAGCCGGTGGATCTTTGCTTCGGCTTGCCGTTGCTCGGTGATATCACGCACGGCGCCGATCACGCGCTGCGCCTGCTGCTTGCCATCGAAAAACGCTTGGCCGTGATGATCGACAATGCGATCGCCGCCTCGGCGGAAAATTCGATGCTCGATGGAATAGGGCTTTCCCGTGCGAATGGTTTCGGCAATGCAGCTATTAACCGCGGCAAGGTCATCGCGATGTATAGCGCGAAGCACGGCTTCCGCGGTTAGTTCCACGCCGAGCGGGGCGCCGAAAATCCGGTAGGCCTCATCGGAACAACGAATGCTATTGTCCGCGACATTTCATTCCCAGTAACCCAACTTCGCGATGCGCTGCGCATGGTCCAACCGTCCTTGGCTGCGCCGCAGGTCACCGAACGCCTTGCCGGCGCGCAACATATAGCGGACACGGTGGGCGAGCGTAGTCGGATCGAATGGCTTGAGGATAAAGTCCGTCGCGCCAACGTCGTAGGCACGACTGATTGTTTCATTTTCGTCGAGGCTGGAGACGATAACGACAGGAATAGGCTGGCATTCGGGGTTGGTGCGAAGCTCGCGGCAGATTGCCAATCCATCCTTTCCAGGCATGCACACGTCGAGCAAGATGAGATCGGGAACGGCTTTGGCAATTACGGCCATTGCGCTGTCGCCGTCTTTCGCCTCGACAATGTCAATGTCAAGATGACGCAAAGAATGACAAATCAACGCGCGAATCTCGCTGTCGTCGTCGATGGTTAACACCAGCCTGCGATCTTGATTCAATGGATGCCCCTATTCGTATCACCGCCCTGGAGAAGAGCGGGCCGATTTATTAGTCGCGCCAGTGTAATCGGGACCCGCAACCCTAATTGTCAACAATTGTTACAATTGGGTGACGATCAAGTCCCCGTCCGGCGGCGCCCAAAACCTCCCCGAAGTAAACTCCATGCACCTCTTCCGCCTTTCATGGACATACCCGTCCGATATCGCCGGACGCCGGCCAACATAGTAACGCTATCCTCCAAGGTAATTGTTACGACAAAAAAATAGCCGGAAAGCCCGGCTTGTTTCGATCTCCAAAACAAGATCGGTCGTCTGGTTAAATCTTGATGCACAAAATGCGTTCAACTTGCAGCATTTGAAAGGATGTCAATGCCTGTCCCGCCTGGGCGCGTTCGAGTATCCGTGCGGCGCGCTCACGTTGCGATCCCATCTGTTGTTTGATTAAAATCTTTTGAACCGTGGGCGAACTGATCAGAATGTTGCGTTGCTTCAATTTCTGCGCCAACTTACAACAGCCCCAAATGGGGTTGCACAGTGAAAACTCGATCACCGTGGCGGCAACTTCCGACGGCGTCTTCTGTGGATGTACTTTGCGCACCGTGCGCGGCACTGCGTTCACGGCCGCGATGCAATCTAGACTTGAATGCCCCATGGACGCACTCGCTTTCAGATCTAGTTGCAGTAACTACAGCGCTTCCCGGCGCACACGTGAAGCACATTGGCACGGGCTGGGTTACGTCCGTTGCTGCGCGAACCGGGTCCGCGTATTGGCGCACCGGCCAGTCGCTCGGCTGCCGACGCAGGTTTCCAGCGACTGTTGGTTGCGATGGTGGCAAACCCGGTCATCACCAGAAACACCCGATTCGCCTCGCCGCAGGCGGGACACGCACCTGATACGGCGCGCATCGAAACGGGCCGAATCGCCTCGAACATTTTGTCGCAGTCCACACAGTGGTAGTCATAAAGTGGCATGGCGATCCCCGTTTACTTTCCTAGCCTGCCCCAGTATTGCTTGTCGTTAAGCATGCCCTTTGGTGTGATGTCTTGATCGAAAATGCTCAGCGGAATCGACACCGTGCAGGCGCAGTTCGGAATATCCACAATGCCGCCGATACGTCCCTCAACGGGCGCCGCCGTCAGCAACATGTAGGCCTGGCTGCCGGTGAAACCAAAATGGGTGAGGTAGTCGATAGCTTTTAGGCAGGCTTGACGATAGGCAACGGTGGCGTCCATGTAGTAGTTCTTGCCATTCTCGACGCTAATACCTTCAAAAGTTAAGTAGCGTTCAAATGAAGGTTTGACGTTGCTTGGCAAGAAAATCGGCGCGCTGAGATTGTATTTCGCCATGCCCCCTTTGATTAGATCAAAACCAATGTGCGTTGCGCCATCCATTTCGATCGCGCCGCAAAAACCGATCTCGCCGTCGCCCTGGGAAAAATGCAGATCGCCCATGGAGTATCCGGCCCCCTTCACATAAACCGGAAAGAAAATACGCGTGCCGGTCGAAAGATCTTTGATGTCGGTGTTCCCGCCGTGCTCGCGAGGGGGTACCGTGCGACAAGCTTCGTTAGCCATGCCATCGAATTTTTTTCCGGAAAGGCCGCGCAATACGGCGGTCTCGGCGTGCGGTCCTTTTGCCAATCCTTTCCTTACCAGCGGCACCTCACGCTTATTCCATTCGTTCAACAGATCCCTCGATGGCAAAGTCCCCATCAATCCCGGATGGGTCAGGCCTGGAATTCGCACCCCTGGGATGTGACGCGACGTAGCAAATAAGCCCTTCAGATCCCAGATCGCTTTATCCGCATTGGGAAAATAGTCGCCTAGAAATCCCCCGCCATTACTCTTCGCAAACACGCCAGAAAAACCCACCTGTGTTATCGGTTTAATATCGAGTAAATCGACAACCAACAAGTCTCCCGGCTCGGCGCCTTGAATCTCAAAAGGGCCCGTCAGCGGATGCGCCCGCGTGAGATCAATATCGCGCACATCGGCACTGTCGTCGTTGTCGAGAATCTGCGCATCGAGAAAGTCCAACGTCTCGATAATAATTTCTTCACCGGGTTTCACTGAGCCGAGGAATGGCAGGTCAGGATGCCAACGGTTATGTCCCAATTCGGCTTGTTGTGCTAACGGAACACCTGGCTTAATAGTGAAATGTTGCATGCATGACTCCCTATGCGGATTGAATGAAATTTTTTGTTCGTGATTTACCGACTGCGTTTAAAACGGTGGGTAGGCTTGTGCCATACAGCCCGCCTGGTAACCGCCGTTTACACTGGCATCTTTGATGGACAGGCATACTTCGCGGACCCACTCGCCGGGCGCCAACACGGCGCCGTCGGGTAATGTTCCACCCGTTGCGTCGAACCGTAGCAGACACACCGGGCAAGTTTGAACATCGGGGGCCGTGCGACCCTTACCGCTATCGGTGAATCCCTTATTACCAAAACGGTTGTAATGCATGTAGCCGATCATATTGAGTTTCTCCTCTGGTTATACGGATAGCAATTGTCTGATCTTGGCGGCGTCGACGTTGTCGCGGCGATCTTCGTGAATGAGCCGGCCGCCCTCGATGACAAATAATCGATCCGCCACATCCAGGGCAAAGCTCAGCACCTGCTCAGACACGATGATGGTGATCTGTCGCAGTTTACGAATCTCGTTCAGCGCCTTGGCGATGTCCTTAATAATGGAGGGCTGAATCCCTTCTGTTGGCTCGTCGAGCAACAGCACTTTCGGATTGGTTACCAAGGCGCGCGCAATCGCCAATTGCTGTTGCTGACCGCCTGAGAGATTCCCGCCTTTGCGTTTGCGCATATCAAATAAAACGGGGAACAGCGCGAAGATGTCGTCCGGAATTTGCTTGTCTTTCGCATTCTCTAAACCGGTCTCGATATTTTCTTGAACCGTCAGCGTCGGAAATATCATGCGGCCTTGCGGCACATAACCGAGGCCGCGCGCCACCCGCTGATAGCTTTCTGCATGGGTCAAATTCTCGCCATCGACACTGATCGAACCCGCGCGAGTCGGGAGAATTCCAATCAGCCCCTTGAACAAGGTGGTCTTGCCCATGCCATTGCGTCCCATGATGGCGACAGTCTCGTTTTTCTCGGCAACAAAGCTCACATCACGTATCGCCTCGCTTTGGCCGTAGCTGACTTTCAGTGCATTTACTTTTAGCATTGGGCTAATGTCCTAGATAAACTTCTATTACCCGCGGATCCGCCTGCACTTTGTCCATACTGCCTTCCGCGAGGACTTTGCCTTGATGCAACACCGTGACTTTGTCAGCAATCTTGCGTACGAACTCCATATCGTGTTCGATCACGATCATCGAACGATCTCGACCGATGCGGTTAAGCAGATCCGCAGTCAGCTCGCGCTCGCGCACGCTCATGCCTGCGATCGGCTCATCGAGCATCAACAACTCGGGATCCTGCATCAGCAACATCCCTATTTCCAGCCATTGTTTTTGCCCGTGACTTAACAGTCCGGCTTCGAGCTGAAGCTCGTCCTTCAAGCCGATTTCCTCAGCGATTTCATGCACCCGTGCGACCACGTCTTCGCTACGCACGAACATCAAACACCCCCAGACACCGCGGCCCTTGGGAAATGACAGTTCCAAGTTTTGAAACACCGACAAGTTTTCGTAAATCGAGGGCGTCTGAAACTTGCGCCCAATCCCGGCTCTGACAATGGCGTGCTCAGATAATTTTGTAAGTTCCTTGTCTTTAAATTTAACGCTGCCGTGGCTGGCTTTGGTTTTTCCGCAAATCAAATCCAGCACCGTGGTCTTACCCGCGCCGTTGGGCCCAATCACGACGCGCAGCTCGTTCTTGTCCACGTATAAATTTAAATCGTCGACGGCCTTGAATCCATCGAAGGAAACCGTCAGCCCTTCCACGGATAATATGAGTTCTGATGCCGGCATGGTGATCGGATCTCTAAAAGTTAAACCGCTTGCGGCTTAGCGCCCGGCCGGGAATCGGCCTTGGGTGGCGATGCCGGCAAATTGCCTTTTTGCGAGTGCTCCTGCGCGCCGATCGGTACTGGGTCTAATTGCTGCGCCTGTTTCCTCGCCTGTTTACGTCTCAGCCAATTGTCCACCAACCCGGCCAGGCCGTTAGGAAACACCAACACGACGCAGATAAACAGCGCCGCCATCAGAAATAGCCACAAGTCCGGGAAGGTTTCGGAGAAAAAAGTCTTACCAAAATTAACTAACAACGTGCCATAGACCGCGCCCTCCAGCGACATGCGCCCACCGACCGCGGCAAAAATCACCATCTCGATCGACGGCACGATGCCGACAAACGAGGGCGACATAAATCCAACTTGCAAGGTGAACATCGCGCCGCCGATCGCGGATAGCATCGCCGCTAAGCAAAACACGAAGATTTTGAAGTTCGCCACGTCGTAGCCGGAAAAGCGCACGCGATCTTCCTTGTCGCGCATCGCCAGCAGCAGCAATCCGAGCTTGCTGGAAATTACCCAGCGACACGCAAAAATCGCGAGGAAGAGCAACGCGACATTGACAAAATAGAGAATGTATTTCGCCTTATCACTGCGAATATCCCATCCATGCAGCGTCTTAAGATCGGTAATCCCGTTGACCCCGCCGGTAAAACCTTGTTGGCCGATAATCAATACCGACAAAATCAAAGCGATCGCCTGGGTGATGATGGCAAAGTACACACCACCCACCCGACGCTTAAACATCGCCACCCCAATAACGTAGGCCAGCAGCGCCGGTACGGCCAACATGGCAAATACGCTGAAGCTAAAACTATGGAATGGCTCCCAGAACCATGGCAGTGCGGTCAGTTGATTCCAGTCCATGAAATCGGGAATTCCCGGCGTCGATTGGATTTTTGTGCTGATCGGATCCGATGCCTCAAGTTTAAGAAACATCGCGATACAGTAGCCGCCCAATCCGAAGAACACGCCCTGACCCAAACTGAGAATTCCGCCGTAACCCCACAACATGACTAAGCCGATGGCGACGAAAGCGTAGCTGAGATATTTGCCGACTAAATTGAGGCGAAAGATTTCCAGTGTCAGCGGAAATACAACAACCAGTATGCCCGCGAGGATCGCCAAGTTAATGGTCCCTTGACGGCCGCCCAATATATTGCGAAACGCTGTTTTCATATTTTCCTATATGCTCAACGGCGGATCTTGCTAACGAACAACCCTTGAGGACGTAACATCAAGACGGCTACGACAAACAACAAAGTCAGCACTCTCGCCGTGGAACCGGTCAAGAAAAATTCTGTAATCGACTGTGTCTGCGCAATGCCGAAAGCAGATGCGATGGTCCCCAGAAGATTGGCTGCACCGCCAAAAGTAACGACCAAGAAGGCGTCAACGATGTATAAGGAACCGCTGGTGGGGCCGGTGGAACCGATCATGGTAAATGCGGCGCCGGCTATGCCAGCGATCCCACATCCCAATGCAAAGGTAAGTCGATCGACTTTTTTTGTATTGATGCCAATCGCGTCGCTCATCGTGCGGTTGGCGACGGTTGCGCGAACGCGCAATCCCCACCTTGATCGATAAAGCATGAGGAACACAATCCCCGTCACCAATAGGGTGAGCCCCATTACAAATAGTCCATTGATCGGAATATCGATGGATTCGCTGGGTTTCACGGATCCCAACAACCAATCGGGAAGCGTCGCGCTGACCTCCTTCGCGCCAAACAACGAGCGAAACGTTTGCTGCATCCCCAAGCTCAATCCCCAAGTCGCCAACAATGTGTCGAGGGGACGTCGGTAGAGGTGGCGAATCAGCAAAAATTCCGTCAAGTATCCGACCGCGAATGCGATCATGAAGGCGACGATGATCGCGATGGGAAAATAGTAAGGTTGAAACCCCGGGGCGTAGAGTTCCGCCAATTGCGAGCAGCCGAAAATGGTGTAGGCGCCGATGGTCATGAATTCGCCATGCGCCATGTTGATTACGCCCATCTGACCGAAAATGATCGCTAGGCCGAGCGCCATCAGTAACAAGACGCTAAACAAACTCAGGCCGGCAAAACCTTGCATCGCAACAATGCCGCCGATCTCGGCTGGTGTCATGCTAAATCCTGTTTTCAGTGGTGCTAAGGGTCAAAAATGTGGGGCGAGCCAGGAGGAGGAGAACATGCTCGCCCCACTACTACACACTCTTATTGATAACCCTTCGGAAACGGATTCGGTTCGATTAGCTCTGATTCGTACAACACCTTGTACTGGCCATTCTCAAGCGCTTGGCCGATGCGTAGCTTGCTCCAAAGATGATGATTCTCGTGGAGTTTGACGTAACCTTCCGGCGCGGTTTTCAGTTCAATGCCCGGCGATGCCGCCGCAACTTTGTCGATATCGAAACTCCCCGCCTTTTCTACCGTCGCTTTCCAAAGCCATGGCCCCAGATATGCCGCCTGGGTTACATCCCCAATCACCGCATTCTTGCCCCATCTTGCCTTAAACGCTTCGACGAATTTCTTGTTGTTCGGATTATCTAGACTTTGGAAATACTTCATCGCCGCGTAGAAACCTTTTACGTTCTCGCCACCAATGCCGAGGATTTCGTCTTCGGTCACCGAGATCGTCAGCAATGTCTGTTTCTCAGCGGTTACGCCGGCAGCCTTTAGCTGCTTGTAGAATGCGACGTTGCTTCCACCCACCACAATCGCGTAGATGACGTCGGGTTTTTGCAGCTTAATTTTGTTGATCAGGGAATTAAACTGAGTGTGGCCTAACGGGTAATATTCTTCGCCCACCACCTTAAGCTTCAGAACATTTTCGATATGTTTGCGGGCAATCTTATTTGATGTGCGCGGCCAAATATAATCGGATCCAATCAAGAAAAACGTCTTCGCTTTTTTCTCTTTCACCACCCAGTCGAGTCCAGCGAGAATTTGCTGCGTCGCTTCCTGACCGGTGTAAATCACGTTCTTCGATTGCTCGAGGCCTTCGTAAAACGTGGGGTAGTACAGCATGCCGTTCTCTTTCTCGAAAATCGGCAATACCGCTTTACGTGAAGCAGAGGTCCAACAGCCGAACACGGCCGCGACTTTATCGTTCACCAGCAGCTTCTTGGATTTCTCTGCAAAAGTTGGCCAATCGCTGGCGCCGTCTTCATAGATCACTTTGATTTTGCGCCCGAGCACGCCCCCCATCGCGTTGATCTGCTCGATCGCAAGGGTTTCGGCTTGAATCGATCCCGTTTCGCTGATTGCCATCGTACCGGTCTTCGAATGCAGATCACCCACCGTCACTTCCGTGTCGGTCACTGCGAGTCCGGTCGTATTCACTTTCGCCGTGGGAAAATCCGCACTCAACGAAAGGCTGGCCTGCATGCTGAGCAACACAGTCATAGCGCAAACGACGACTTTCTTGGATGCTATGTTTTTTAGCCCTTGTTTCACCTGGTCCATCTTGATCCTTTATGCGTGGGAAGAAAATTCGAGGTTAGTCGGCAAGACCCCGCACAGGCTGGGCAAACCTACCCTCAGGCTGGCTAATGCAAGGGTCGTGCCACATCGAAACAATCAGGAACTAGTTACGGGGAACGAGCCGGGTTTGGCTCGGCGCAAGCGTGGCCTAGGGGTACGTATTCAGGGCTTTAGCCGCGGGAGAATAGAACCATCGCGGCGTCAAGGGTAAAAATTGTCGGCCGTCCGCGCGACAGGTGAATGGATAGTGTTTCTGGATGCCACCGCACCAATTTAATTCACTAAAGCGCCGCAATGATGCGCTTACTACTAAGCTTAGTAACTCATAGCCGCTCAATAATGAGCGCAATTCCTTGCCCCACGCCAATACACATCGTACACAGCGCGTAGCGCCCTTGAACGCGCTGCAATTGATACAGGGCCGTGGTGATCAGGCGAGCGCCGGAGGCGCCGAGGGGATGGCCGATAGCGATCGCGCCGCCATTCGGATTGACGCGTGGATCGTCATCGGCCAAACCATGGTCTCGCGTCACTGCCAAGCCTTGCGCGGCGAACGCTTCGTTGAGTTCGATGACGTCCATTTGCGCGAGTTTGAGGCCGGTTTTTTCCAACACTTTGCGCATCGCCGGCGCGGGACCAAAGCCCATGATTCGCGGCGCTACGCCGGTGGTGGCCATTGCCAGGACGCGCGCTATCGGAAGCAAGCAGCAAGGCGCATGCACCGTCGTTTACACCCAAGACGTTGCCAGCCGTAACGGTGCCGTCTTCTTTGACCACGCCCTTCAATTTCGCCAGTGCTTCTAGGCTGGTCTCGCGCGGATGTTCATCTTTATCGAAGACAAGCGGATCGCCTTTTTTTTTTGCGCCAAAGTGATGGGGACGATCTTGCGCTTGAAGAAGTAACCGTCAGCGTTGCACCGGGCCAGATCACCCGTGAGATAAAAGTCGCCAGCGCAGCACTTGCGATAGCGCGCGTTGTTGTTTAGGTAGCCGCGAAACAGCCACGGTGGGTTCGGATACTCGCAACTCTCAGATCACCCTGCAAATCCTTTGGCTTTGGCTTGCCAGATCAAGGCGCAATCTGCAGTTGCCCGGGGTCAAGCAGCAGAAAATGGGCGAAGCGTCCTTTTTCCCTGCTACCGTCATCGCTGACAATGATAATTCGCTGCTCGCCATCAATGACGGCCGGGCTGACGCCTTCAGCGCGCTCGAAGCCTGGCAAGCCTGGAACGGTGACACGGCGTGCCGGCGCATCTGGATGACCGCTCCAGAACCAGAGCTCGAAATTAACCTGCTCGCTTGCGACCGGGCCACTGATGACCAGATATCCGCCGAGGGAGGGAACGTAGGACATGCCACGAATCCCGTTGCCGCCAAGGTCCAGCAGATCAAGCGTGGCCGATATACGGGGTGGCTCGTCTGCTTCGAAGATTGCCGAGGGATTCTCAACGCTGGCGATGATGGCCCGATTGCCCTGCAACGGACTGCGAAAGCCAATCAACAGTCGCTGCTGGTCGTGGCTGAACTCCAAGGCCTCGATATTGAGTCCGCCGCCGGTCTTGACATCTTGAATCTCGGCAGCGGCGGCCAGCACAGGGTGCGTCGCTATCAAAGCACGCTTGAGCCCGTTGACTACCATGGGCGCGACCACGCGGTTTTCCTCGATTCGGAACCGGACCAATTTGTCACGGGACTTCTTCTCGTCGCCATCGCCGTCGCGCGAATGCAATGTGAGGGCATAGATAGACCCCGACCGGTCGAGAGCGACCCCTTCAAAATCATCCAGCTTCCAAAATGCGTCACCGGCTGCCAGCGGTCCCGGGCTCAGCGGCGTGCTGCTGACACTCCCATTGGGGCTGATGGTGACCAGACTGAAGGGATGCTCTTTTTCATCTTCAACGACGAGAAAACGCCCGTCCGCAAGCCCCTGGATGGCGGATGACTCATAGAGGCCGGTCAGGGGCAGGAACATGAAAATGTTGTTCAGCGTCATGACGCAATACCCTTCGGTTAGCCGTTCGGGCAGAGCTTGTCGAAGCCCATTCACCCTTCGACAGGCTCAGGGCGAACGCGCTTAAGCGAACAGCATTGCGGTAGAGCGGGAAAGCGTTAGGGCCCTGGGTAGCCCTAGGCTAGCCACTGGCCTCAGGCCATTCCGGCGTATGCTGCGCGAATCATCCGAGCATACGGCACAACGGGATCGCGCCCATTTTCTGGATAATGTGCCAGGGAATGCCGGGGATGGATCGGCGCGCTCGGCGGGGCATGGTGGGCTCTCGTTAAGAAATTTCGTTGACAGGCTATCAGAATTAAACGTGGTCTGTCCCGTGTTGGCCTTCTCGATCGGCTCAATCGATCCGGCGACATCTATCTGACTCACACTATGCTGAACGGAAAATTCACGCTGCGCCTGTGTGTCGGTCAGACGCAAACGGAACACCGCCACGACGAGCGTGCGTGGAATTTGATCCAAGCTGCAAGCCAATCCCAGAGCTAGTCTCCAGGCCATCCGGTCTGTGAGGCAAGCTGGATGTGGCGCCTGGCGATGCCTCTAAGTACGAGTTGCCGCGTTGCTCATCCCCGGCTGCGGATTGATCCGAAATGCTATACGGCTCCATGCCCGGAAGGCATAGCGGGATGAGGCGCCAGCAATAAGAGACGGATGGCGAAAAGCTGTGCTTGCGGCGTAGCTCGCTTACCGATACATAGGGCTGCTCAGCCACCTTTTAGATCTCCAACTTCTGCTCCGCCGTAAAGCGACGATACTCGCGCTAGGATATCTATTTCGCTCCGGCCGCGGCACACCCTCGCCAACTCAAAGTCTCCCATCTTAGGCCAAGCCAATTGTCCAGAAATCGGTGAAGCTACCCAGTTTGCTCGTCCTACTACTTTTGGCTTAGGCCATTTGGCCTATTGTGGCGCGTTAGAAATACCAGCACAGTTGCTATTCATTGTACGAAGGAGTTCCCGGTGGGGCGCTTTAGGGCCGTAGTCTGAGATAAGCGATGCGCGTCCCAACGATTACACGTTGTTGGGGTTCATTTCATTCAGCCAAACCTACCGCGCTGCGCCGTGCCCATGTCCTTCGGGTGACGCTTGCCATGAAATAAAATATAGCGTTTAATCCAATGTAAATATTGCTCTTCCGTGTGGATGGCATAATGCTTAATGCGCAAATTATTGCGGACTTGATTAAGCAATGTGTGTGTTATGAATAAATTAATATCAATAAAAGCAATGAAATACAAATTATTTTACAGATTAGGCACCTTAACAATGCATATCACGCCAATGTTTAGGTTGTCTACTTTACGTTCAGCGCGATAGGCTGCGGTTCCGGATGCGAGGCGGTTACGGAGGCATTAGCACAACGCGGCATGGTTTATAAAGCGGCCGAAATCTGATGGCGTGCGAAGCGTAATTCGCGCTGTCGCATAAAGCGAGCTTTAATGCGAACAGCGGAATTTACGCTTCGATATTTTTGAAAGAGTGGGGGCTTGCATCCAAGCCCCCAACTTGTTTGATCGATTGTGGGAGCACCTAAGCTGAGCCGCATCCTTTCACGCCGAACGTTGCGTTGGACCGGACACACCGCGGGAACGGGTGTTGGCATATTGACGGTCGAGAGCGCGTGGGTGCCGTTCAACTTTAGTCGTTAAAACGCTATGGCCCCTTTGTTCTCAGCATTGGTTCTTGTTCCTGGCGCAGTGGTTCTGCTGGCCCTCGCGTTCGCGGCTGCTCGTTTCTTTCAGCCAGCCTCAGTCGCTATTCGCATAGCCTTTGTGTTCGTTGTCGGTTCAGCCATTGGTGGGGTCGCCACGGTTGTCGGGCTTGCATTCTTGGTGGGTACCACTTTGAGCGAGCCATGGCAGGTTATTGCCTATCTAGTCTCACTTGCGGTTGGTGCTCTTCTTGGCGGTGTGTTGCTGATTGTGTTCTGCATCAGACGCCGCGTTCTAACCCTGCGCTCAAGCGGACCGCCGCAAGCGGCGTCCGCTTAGCTCCACGTTGGGCGGCAACCATGATCCGCGGTTTCGAGAAACGAGAAACTGGTTAATAGGAGAAGACAATGGCAGATAAAAAAGTGGTCTTTGTGGCGTTCGCCATCGAAGACGAGAGGCAGAGGGACTTCCTCAAGGGCCAATCACTAAACACGAAGTCGCCGTTTGAGTACGTCGATATGTCAGTGAAGGAGCCATACGATTCCAACTGGAAGGAGCGGGTCCGTACTCGAATTCGGCGCTCAGATGGCGTTATAGCACTTGTGAGTACGAACTCTCTCACTTCGAGCGGGCAGAAATGGGAGATCACTTGCGCTCGAGAAGAGAAGAAGAAAGTTCTCGGCATTTGGGCATACACGGACGACCGGACCGACCTGTCGGGTGTCAATACCGTAGTATGGACTTGGCCCGCGATCGAGAAATTTATCGATAGCCTCTAACGGCTGGGAGGCAACCACTATGCGCATCGCACTCATTGTTGGAATTAACTACTACGAGCACGGCAACTCACTCTTCGGTTGCGTTGATGATGCGCATGCCGTCAAAGCGGTCTTGGAGCGTCACGATGGCGGCGCGGTTAACTTTGATTGCCGTCTACATACTGGAACCGGCCCAAGCGATCGCGTAATTCGTAGCGATCTCAAAGACAGGGTCGCGAAGCTATTTGGAACTGAGGCGGATATCGCATTGTTCTATTTTGCGGGGCACGGACATATTGAAGCGACTGGTGGCTATCTTCTGGCCACAGACTCAAGACGCGGTGATGAAGGGGTCTCTCTGTCCGAGATTCTGACCCTCGCAAATGCCTCGCCTGCAAAAAACAAAGTCATCGTCTTAGACAGTTGTCATTCTGGAATCGCGGGAACTGCGCCCACAGGAGGGCAACTCGCGACTCTGGCCGAGGGGCTAACGGTTCTTACCGCGTCGACGAAAGACCAGTACGCGACGGAAGAGAACGGCAGGGGCATTTTCACCACGCTGTTCGTTGACGCGCTTAACGGAAGCGCGGCAAACCTTACCGGCGACATCACTCCTGGCAGCGTGTACGCCCACATAGACCAATCGCTTGGTGCTTGGGAACAGAGACCCGTTTTTAAGACCAACGTTAAGCAATTCGTGTCCTTGCGGAAGGTGTCGCCGCCAATCCCCCCTGCCGACTTGCGCCGGCTTACCGAATTCTTCCCATCGCCTGGGTTTGAGTTCCCTCTTGACCCAACGTACGAGCCGGAAATGAAGGGGCGGGATCCTGGAATGTCTGCACCGAACCCGGAGAACACGAGGGCGTTTGCAATACTCCAGAGATATAACCGACTTAATTTGCTCGTTCCAGTGAACGCCGATCATATGTGGAATGCTGCAATGGAGAGAAAGGTATGCAGGCTAACTGCGCTCGGAGAGCATTACCGAAGGCTTGTGGAAAAGAACCGCATCTAGGCGGGTGCGATTCAAACTGATGTGCCGTAACGCTGAATCGCGTAAACCGGCAATGGGATACCTATTGGGCAACACAATTCAAGTAGGCGGCATGATTCGAATTTCACATCAGTTTGAATCACACCCCATCTAGGCAACTATGCCGCCCAACAGGGCGCTGCAGCGAACGGCTCCGCCGCCGCTGAGCTTTAACGTTAGGCCGCACAAGGAATGTATATGACGTGCCAGTTGGCTTGCCACCGGCGGAATAGGACAGAAAGTGCTGACGCTTAAACGGTTCAAGGTGGCTGTTGCGAAGATCGGGAAACTCGACTCCTCGGCCGCCGCCAATGCAATAGGCTTGGCGAATGCATGCCAACATAGCTTTGGCTTTTCCGAACTATACGAACCCAACTTCCGTTTAAAGAAATTTCGCCTGCGCAATGGCGGCTATGACCTCGATCTTGCGGCAACCGAGTTGATAACGAAGACCCGACTAAAGGGCTATCCGCTACTGCTGACGGAAGATCCTTACGGCAGTAAGTCCACCGAAGAGCAAAGCGACGACTTCTATTTCTGCGGCGAGCTAACTGGACAGGGTGGAATTGTCATCAGTACTCACTTATGGTTCGGAATCAATTCTGGAAGATCACTCCAAAGCTACATTCTGTTTATGCTCGGATCGACTTTGTTGGCCAAGCTTGGCGGCTTGCATTTTCACGAAGAAACCCGCGGGTGTCTTATGGACTACTGCGCTGAACCTAAGGACTTTGCCACTTCCTTCGCAAACGGAGCGCTCTGCTCACCCTGCTGCGAGCAAGTTGAGCGCTCAATTCGCGCCGGAACAATTTCCCGAGCCCAGTATGCAGCCTGCATTCGGCTAGTGAGCCGCGGGCGCGGCGTTCGACGCTGCTTTGTAGTCATGCCATTTCGCGAGGAACTTGACCGCGTCTTCCGCAAGACAGTAAGTCCCGCACTGCAAGAGAACGGTTACGAGGTCGTTCGGGGCGACGAAACTATTTGGCCAAGAATAATTTCCGAGGCGATCGTTAGCGAGATTCTGTCGTCAGATCTGATCGTGGCTGACATTACAGATCACAATCCGAATGTCTTCTATGAAATCGGAGTTGCCGACGCGATCGGCGCCGACATTGTGCTGCTCTGTCAGCAAGGTCAATCGATTCCTTTCGACATCAATCAACGTCGCACTATCTACTACAAGCCGAGCGAGCACGTGAAGCTCACTAATGCCATACGGGCCCTCACACGAAGTGCGGCCTCTTAAGAAACACCTCCGAACTGGTTGATTGCAAATGAGCGTTTCACGAGGGTTGTTCATTCATGACGAGTTTCATGCCGAGCTTTTCAGCGCGCTTGGCCAATTGATGCAGTACGCGTTCGCGGTAGCGTTCTTCGTAATAGTCTTGGCCTTGATCGAGGTACGCCTGACCTTTGGTCAGCATCGCATAGATCAGTCGTGCCAGCTTATGAGCGGCGGCCGTGACTGCTTTGGGTTTATCCATGCGTGAGCACAATCGACGGAACTATGCACCCAGCGCCGATTGGCTGCTACGCAGTGCCGCGGCCGCCAAGCGCAGTGCCTGGGCGGCACGATTAGCGCAACGCTTGGTTTTGCCTGACAGCACCTTGCCACCGGTGATTCGGGTGCCCGGGCACAGCCCCATCCACGAAGCGAAGTGCTTGTCGGTCGGAAATCGTGACAGGTCAGCGCCGACCTCGGAGACGACCGCCAGCGCCGTGGTGACATCGATACCGTCAATACGCGTCAGGTCCACACCGCACATCTTGAATAGTTGCGTGCGCAAATCGAACTTCGGTGCATTGCGCGCACGGCTGCGCTTTTTGCCCTTGGCCGGTTCGCCGTCGTGAGCCTGCAGGCGTTGCAGTTGCTGCTCGATCTGAATGTCACATTCGGCCAACTGCGTACCGTAAAAGTCAAACAGAGCCAGGGCTTGCTTGAGCGCAAACAGGTGCTCGCCGCGCCAGTTGCC
>JANMJR010000208.1:0-4877 GCA_031371465.1 Pseudomonadota bacterium | reverse complement strand
GCGCCGTCGATCTTGCTGGGACGCAAATACGCGCACAACAGTTGCTCGCCGCAAAATACATACAGCGGCAAATAACAGTAACTGTCGTAATAGCCATGAAAGAAGCGATCTTCCTGGCGGCCATATAGCGGACTGTCGGTGGCATCGAAGTCGAGCACCAGTTCGGCGGGGGCGGTCTTGAAGCTGGTAACGAACTGCTCGACTAACACCTCATGAAGCTTGAGAGCGGCAGTACGGGTGCCGAGCTTCTCTAATCGACACAGGGTGGGCGCACTGGCCAGCTCATCGTCGCGACCGACTGCGGTCTGATAGGCCACATCGGCACGCAACTGCTGATGATCGTTCAAGTCTTCCCAGCCTTGCACCAGCCCATACACGCGTTGCCTGAGCATGTGGCCCTAGGCCAGCCACTCGCGCACGCTGTGCGTGATCGCATCGGGATCGCGCGGATCTTTGATGCAATCGGCTGCCGCATCGAGCAATCCTAAACGTCGATGGCCCTAGGCCACCCCGTCCAAGGCAGCCAGCAACATGACGCCGGCGTCACTGGTCATGTTGCCACCATCAAAGCGGCCTTCGATGATGCGCCGGCCAAGCCGTCCCATTTCTATTGGCTTCAAGGTGAAACCCTCGGTACAATTTGGCATCGGCGTTCCTTGCGTGATCATTGGCTTTGACACCTTTATCAACGCGGCTTACAGACGGAACGCCGACCTCTTCTCATATACTACGGTGAAATATTCAGGCTAAACGCTGCCGATGTGTGAACCCTGGCTTTGGTGGCAGTGCTATTCGTCTACGTTGCTTCGCGTCGATTTTTCAATGAGAAAACGATGTTTCAGGAGGCCCCCGCGAATCGTCCTACGCGTCAAGGGATCATTGTTATTTCCACACAGCTATAACCCTAAAAACGGCAGTTGACCGCTAGCCAACTGCCCAACGCTTTGATGGGTGGGTATGCGATTAATCACCCATTGGGCGACAGCGCTACTGGGCGGATCGCACGGTTATGGCGGCGCAGGGCGGCGTTGCAACGCCTTGGAATGAAACAGCCATTCAGCGTTGTCGTGCCTTGCTCTGCACCCCCCCATAACCGTACGCTCTACCCCGTCCAACTGCCGTTTCTAGGATAACCGGACGATTTGAATTGCGAGCGCTCCCTCAGAACTCGGTCCAGGCGTCATTGTCCTTATTGCTATCTTCGGTAGTAGGCTTGCGTTGCCCGATAGCGGGTGATTTGCTTGGAGAAGATGGAGCGAAACGCGTTTGGCTCTGGCTAGCGGTTTTTTGCAAACGCGGTGCGTCGGGCGTCCGTGCCTGGATCGTATTGGCGAGCTTAAATTGATCGACGACTTGGGTGAGCGCGCGGACTTCATCGCGCAGTGACTCTGCCGCGGCGCTGGCCTCTTCAACCAATGCGGCGTTTTGCTGCGCCACGCCGTCGAGTTGCGAGATGGCTTGATTGACCTGCTCAACACCTAGGCCTTGCTCGTGCGTCGCCGTTGCAACTCGGGAAATGAGTTCGGTTACGTCTTTAATTGCCGTAATAATCTCTTCCATCGCCTGGCCCACCTCGGCGACGAGGGCCGTGCCACTGTTTACTTTGGCAACCGATGCGCTGATCAGCTGCTTGATTTCCTTGGCGGCATCGGCACTGCGATGCGCGAGGGCACGCACTTCCGTGGCGACGACGGCAAATCCGCGGCCTTGGTCACCCGCGCGGGCTGCTTCGACTGCGGCATTGAGCGCGAGGATATTGGTTTGAAACGCGATGCCATCGATAATGGAGGTGATCTCGGCAATGCGTTTCGCGCTGTCACTGATTTCCGCCATTGTTTGCACCGCTTCGCCGGCGATCCGGCCGCCGCGCACCGCGGCATTGCTGGCGTTCGTGGCGCGTTGGTTGGCTTCGCTCGCATCCTGGGCGCTTGCGCGCACCGTGGCGGCGAGTTCTTCGGTGCTCGCCGCCGTTTCTTCCAGCGTCGCCGCTTGCTGTTCGGTGCGTTGGGAGAGGCTGTCGTTCCCCATCTTGATTTGATCCATGGTCGAGTAAACCGACTGGGCGCCGGAACGCACCTGCCCGACGATCCTTGCCAGGGATTGCCGCATCTCGTTCATGGCGGCAATGAGCTGGCCCGTTTCGTCTGCACTACGGGATTCAGTCGTCCGGTCATCCAAATGACCGCGCGCGACGCGCGCCGCCATGCCCAAAGCCTGCCGGAGCGAGCCCGTCACTTGCTTGGCGAGCAGAATAGAAAATACCAGCGACGCGAGTATGGCGATGAGCATGACGAACCAAACAGTATTGTTCGCCCTAGAGGCGACAGTGTCGGTGTCCTTGATGGAATCATTGTGGCTGGCTTCGAGCAGGTTGAAAAGTTTCTGCTGCTCGTCCTGTAATTTGATAAACGTTTGTTGAAACTCAGGGACGAGCGCATTCGCGCCGGCGAAATCCGTTTTCGCCAGCATCGCGATTTTTTCACCGCTCGCCAGGTAGTCCGCCAGCTTGGGTTTAACCTGTGCGAGGGCTTTCTTGATCGTCGCGTCTAAGGGCAAGGCTTCGTTCTTCGCCAGGGCCTCGCGAAACCAAGTTCCGTCGGCCGTCAGATCCCTGACCGCTTCGTCGTATTGTTTCATATCGTTCAAATTCGTCGCGCGTAGAATCCCTAGCACGTCACCTCGCACCGCGTCATGCATCATGTCTGCTTCGAGTGCGTTGCGCAGCGCGGAAAATTTGTCGCGCATCCGGTGGGATGATTCCTGCAATGTTGCCACGCCCCAAACGCTCGTGAGTGCAACGGCTACAACAAATGCAATCCCGAGACTACTTAGCAGGAGCAGTTTGTTTCTGATGCTTAGGTTTCGGATTGACATGGCCCCTTCCCCCTTACCGAACACGCGGAATTATTTAAAGAGCGGGTATGGTATGCGATCAAATAGCGTTTCGCCTAAGTAAAAAGAAATTGGAATTGTTAACTTTTGTGACAGATAAGGACAATGACCTTGCCTTTATCGACCTATCGTTAGAGCGTTTTCACTCGATGGTCGCCAGCGAACACGTTTTAGATGCAATAGCCTTCGTTCCGACGACGCGGTAAAATGCCGGGCTTACTTTGATGCCCCCAAGGCGGTATGTCTTTAATTGTTCACAAATACGGCGGTACCTCCGTCGGCAGCCCCGAGCGCATTAAGAACGTCGCTACCCGCGTCGCCAAATGGCATCAGGCCGGTCACCAAATGGTCGTCGTTGTCTCCGCAATGAGCGGTGAGACCAATCGTTTGATTGGTTTGGCGAAGCAAATCCAGGCCGACCCCGATCCGCGCGAGCTCGACGTGATTGCGGCGACCGGCGAACAAGTCACCATCGGCTTGTTAACGATGGCGCTGAAACAACTTGGCCTGAAAGCGAAAAGTTATACCGGCGGCCAAGTGCGGGTGTTGACCGACAGCGCGTTCACCAAAGCGCGCATTTTGGAAATTGATGACGCGAAAATGTGCGCCGATTTGGCGGCCGGCGCCGTGATTGTTGTCGCCGGATTCCAGGGCGTCGATGGCGCAGGTAATTTGACGACGCTGGGCCGTGGGGGCTCCGATACCTCCGCTGTGGCGCTTGCCGCGGCGCTCAAGGCTGACGAATGCTTGATCTACACCGATGTTGACGGGGTTTACACCACCGATCCGCGCATCGTCGAAGATGCGCGCCGCCTTGCGACCGTGACGTTCGAAGAAATGCTGGAGATGGCTTCGCTCGGATCAAAAGTGTTGCAAATACGCGCGGTGGAGTTTGCCGGGAAATACAAAGTGAAGCTGCGTGTATTGTCGAGTCTGAGCGACCCCAATATGCCGCTTGCCGAGGAAGCTAACTCCGGCACGCTGATTACCTTCGAGGAACAAGACAATATGGAACAAGCAATTATTTCCGGTATCGCGTTCAACCGCGATGAAGCCAAGATCACCGTGCTCGGCGTGCCGGATCGTCCCGGCGTGGCCTATCAGATTCTCGGCCCGGTCGGCGAAGCCAACATTGAGATCGACATGATCATCCAAAACGCCAGCGTCGAGGGCACGACGGATTTTTCATTCACGGTTCATCGTAATGACTATCAAAAGACGATGGACATTTTGGTCAAGCAAGTCAAAGGCCATCTCAACGCCCGAGACGTCATCGGCGACAACAAGATCGCGAAAGTTTCGGTGGTCGGCATCGGCATGCGTTCCCATTCGGGACTGGCGAGCCAAATGTTCCGCGCCTTGGCGGAAGAGGGCATTAACCTACAAATGATCTCCACCAGCGAGATCAAAATATCCGTGGTAATCGACGAAAAATATCTCGAGTTGGCGGTGCGCGTGTTGCACAAAGCGTTCGAATTGGAGCTACCGAACGCGGCATAAGTTTGATAGAAGCGGTCGAAGAGGGTATCCTTGCGACCTTGGATTTCGGAGAGATGGCCGAGTGGTCGAAGGCACTCCCCTGCTAAGGGAGCATACGCTCAAAAAGTGTATCGAGGGTTCGAATCCCTCTCTCTCCGCCAAACTAAAATGCTCCCAACGGGAGCGTTTTAGTTTGGCGAAGTGCGAGTGTTGAGGGGCCTCCTCGGGTTCGACTAAGCGAGCACTGCTCGCTGGCGCGCTTATACTTTAATATGAGCATCGCCAGAACCCGCGCCGAGCTTGCCTCTCGGCGTGCCGTGCGTTGGGAGCCGCTCCCTGATTGCCTCCTGACGTGGCAGATTTTAGATAACTACGATGAAAAACGCGAACGTTTGCAGTATCATTAACACTATGAATACGACCAAACACGTCCGCAAACTCTCGGCGGTGGCGCCTACGGAAAAATCAAATCGAGTCGCGACGCGCTTAGTGCAAACGCCGCTGGT
>JANMJR010000182.1:0-3372 GCA_031371465.1 Pseudomonadota bacterium | reverse complement strand
GCCAACTATCCCAAGGGCTTGGTCGTGTCTGATGAAGATTTTGCTGCTATCAAGATCGAGCGTAACAACTTCCATGGCGACTGGAACTACCGTATTCGTTCCGGATGAAATTGAACTATTTATTTCTTAACGACCCCTTAGTCCGCTCGCCGTGCCGGATCCGACCAAGCCGGTTCCGGCGTCCGCAGTGGCAAAACTATCGACGGTCACCGAATTATTGATGATATTGGTAATCAGCGCCGAAGCCGTCACCGGGTCAGTCGTGACGCGCAGTGCATCCAGCAGTGCGTCAAAGCCGGTGTGGAGGGGGATTTGCACGTGGCGGCTAGAATGACGCCTCTAAATCCCCTCGCACCCCGCTTTAGTAAAGGGGGAAAACTAAGCGCACTTAAGCAGCGGCTAAATTATCTGGCGCCCGGGAGGCACGTTTGCGCTCGTGCTCAAGCAGGTAACGTTTGCGAATGCGGATGCACTTCGGCGTGATTTCCACCAACTCGTCGTCGGCGATAAATTCAACCGCTTTTTCCAACGTCAATTCCACCGGCGGCACCAGGCGCACGGCTTCGTCGGTGCCCGATGAACGCACATTGGTGAGCTGTTTGCCTTTGATCGGATTGACGACGAGATCGTTGTCGCGCGAGTGTATGCCGATGACCATGCCTTCGTACAGCGCGTCGCCGGGGCTGACGAACATGCGGCCGCGATCTTGCAATTTCCATAGCGCGTAAGCCACTGCGACGCCGTGATCTTGACTGATCAACACACCGTTGCGGCGTTCTTCGATCTCGCCTTTCAGCGGGCCGTAGTCGTCGAATATATGACTTGCCAAACCTGTGCCACGGGTGATATTCAAAAACTCGCCTTGGAAGCCGATCAGGCCGCGCGCCGGGATGCGATATTCGAGGCGCACACGGCCTTTGGAGTCAGACTGCATGTCTTGCAGATCGCCACGGCGGCGACCGAGTTCTTCCATCACCGCGCCTTGGTGGCCGTCTTCCACGTCCACGGTGAGTAATTCGTAGGGCTCTTGCTTCTCGCCGTTGATTTCTTTCATCACCACGCGCGGGCGGCCGACGGCCACTTCATAGCCTTCGCGGCGCATGTTTTCCAGCAAAATCGTCAGATGCAATTCGCCACGGCCCGATACCACAAAGGAATCGGAATCGCTGGTGAATTCAACTTTCAGCGCGACGTTCGATTGCAACTCGCGCTCCAAACGTTCGCGAATCTGGCGGCTGGTGACGAACTTACCGTCCTTGCCGGCGAGCGGCGAGGAGTTCACCATGAAATTCATCGTTAGGGTCGGTTCGTCGACGCGCAACAGCGGCAACCCCACAGGCGCCGCCGGATCGCAAATCGTCACGCCCACGCCCACGCCTTCGACGCCGTTAATCAATATGATGTCGCCCGCTTCGGCTTCCGGCACGATTACACGCTCCAGGCCTTCGAAACTCAATATTTGATTGACCTTGGCCATCACCGGCGTCGCGTCCGGACCGTTCATTACCGCTACTTGCTGGCCGGTACGAATGCGGCCCTGCTTCACTCGGCCAATGCCGATGCGGCCGACGAAACTGGAATAATCCAGAGAACAGATTTGCAATTGCAGCGGCAGATCGGGATTGGCATCGCGTACCGGCACGTATTGCAGAATCGCCTCAAACAACGGCCGCATGTTTTCGCTCTTGACGTTCGGATCGAGCGTCGCGTAACCGTTCAACGCCGAGGCGTAAATGACCGGGAAGTCAAGCTGCTCTTCGGTCGCGCCGAGTTTGTCGAACAGATCAAAGGTGTGATTCACCACCCAATCAGGCCGCGCGCCGGGGCGATCGATCTTATTCACCACGACGATGGGTTTTAATCCCAGCGCCAACGCCTTGCGCGTGACGAAGCGCGTCTGCGGCATCGGGCCTTCCACCGCATCGACCAGCAACAACACGCTGTCGACCATCGACAACACGCGCTCCACCTCGCCGCCGAAATCCGCATGGCCGGGCGTGTCGACGATGTTGATGTGTGTGCCTTCATAGGTCACCGCGCAATTCTTCGCCAGGATCGTGATGCCCCGTTCGCGTTCGAGATCGTTGCTATCCATCACCCGCTCGGCGATGTGCTGGTGCGCGGCAAACGTGCCGGCTTGCTGCAGGAGCTTATCGACCAACGTGGTCTTGCCGTGGTCAACGTGAGCGATGATAGCGATGTTACGAATGGCGCGGGACATAGGGTACTCGGGTATAAAGCGAAGGCGCGGATCATACCACAAGCGATGTTGCAGCGCCGTGAAAACGCCAAATTGAGAATAAGTTTACAAAATCGCGGCGAAAACAGGGCAAATAATGACATCGATTCAGGCGATAAGCGTACCCGAGAACCCCATGGATACTGCGTCTCAGACCATACATCGCTAGGAGGCAAGCTGGACGCGGGTTGTGGCAGGCCCTCTAATACCAGGCGTCCACAATGCTCCGATTGCCCTGCATCCATTCCCGCGCCGCTTCGCGCGGCGTCTTACCCTCAACGTTCACGCTGTAATCCATCTGCGTCACCGCATCGAGCCCAAGATGAATGCGCCGCAGAACCTTGAGCGTTGACTCCGGCAACTCACTCGCAAGCTTCTTGCTGATCACCAACGCGCCGCGATTTTTTCCACCCATCAGGCCGAGGGGTTCGTCTAATTTGCGCAAGCCGATGGCTTGATTCAAATATTGCGGCTGCCACAGCGGCGTGACAACCCACTGCTTTTGCGCAACGACGTCGCCCAGGCGCTCAATCCATTCATTGCCGGGACTTGGCTCAAGCGTGTAGCCCGCGGCGCTCAGCCCATACGCCTCCATCATTTTTCGTGACTGAATCATCAGCCCCGACCCCGGCCCCGTGCCTTTGATCAACTTTTGCGTGCGCGCCGCGACCTCAGGCTTGGTCAGATCACTCACGCTCGCGACGACAGCGCTGGGAACGTAATCCGGCACTGCCCAGAAAAAATGCGCGCCCTCATATAGCGTCGCAATCTCCTCGCAGCAATCGCCATATTTTTTCCAATATTCAGCATGGCCATAGGGCAGCCACGCAGCGACCAGCGTATCCACTTCCCCGGCGCCAAGCTTGGGAAAGATGTCGGGATGTAGCCCTTCCACCACCTCAAAATCGTGCCCGAGTTTAGTGAGGACTTCTTGAACCACCGCGCCGGCGACCGCATAAAAGCTGATCCGAATTTGTCCGAACTTGATTTTGTTCACGTCTGCATAGGCCGATGGTGCGAGGAGCACGCATAGTAACGCTACAATGCGCCAAATTCTTGGATTTGCCATTTGATTCACCCTAACCCGAGTCACCCTCATCAATCGTCCTTCCTTTGTCTACACGAACACGCCT
>JANMJR010000139.1:0-1797 GCA_031371465.1 Pseudomonadota bacterium | reverse complement strand
GAATCGCTTATCATCAATCGCGATGATTTCTGGGCGAGCACGAGTAATAAGCAGCTTAACTTTCTGCAGCACATTTTCACCATACTCAAGCAGCACGGCCGCGCAGCGGTGGTGTTGCCCGACAACGTGCTCTTCGAAGGCGGCGCGGGCGAAACCATCCGGCGCGAATTGCTCAAGCAGGCCGACGTGCATACGCTGTTGCGCTTGCCTACGGGCATTTTCTACGCGCAAGGCGTAAAGGCGAACGTGCTGTTCTTCGACCGTAAGCCCGCGCAGGAAAAACCATGGACGCAGAAGCTATGGATATATGACCTACGCACGAACATGCATTTCACGCTCAAGGAAAACACCCTTAAGCGCAGCGACCTCAACGACTTCGTCGCTTGCTACAACCCGAAAAACCGCCATGATCGACAAGAGAGTGAGCGCTTCAAGTCCTTCACCTACGAGGAACTGACGAAGCGCGACAAAGTAAACCTCGATATCTTTTGGCTGAAGGACGATGCGCTGGAAGAGTCTGCGAATCTGCCCGCGCCAGAAATTATTGCGCGGGATATCGTGGACGATCTCGAAGCAGCGCTGGAGCAGTTTGCGACAATCGCAGAGGATTTGAAATAGCAACTTTGCGAGGCGGCCCGCGATTGGCATCAGCGCATCGGCTGCTGTTTGGCAAACGTATCCAAAGTAGGAACGGCGCCGGATACCGATACATCGTGGAATCCCGCGCCGTTGTTGGTAGGTCGTGGCAGGCTCGAACTGCCGACCAACGGATTAAAAGTCCGCTGCTCTACCGACTGAGCTAACGACCCGTAATCGGCAAAACGTTGATTATAAAATTGTTTGCCCCTCTAGGTCAATTTTCCCGTGACTTTAGGGCGTTTTGCTCAGGCCCAACTCGCGGCCGAGATAAATCCAGGTTTCGACGACGCTGTCGGGATTGAGCGAGATTGTTTCAATGCCTTCGTCCATCAGCCACTTAGCGAGGTCGGGATGATCCGATGGGCCTTGGCCGCAGATCCCCGCGTATTTATTGGCTTTGCGGCAGGCTTGGATGGCCATGTGGAGCATTTGTTTTACCGCGGGATCGCGTTCGTCGAAGGAATCGGCCACCAGCCCGGAATCGCGATCCAGCGCGAGCGTGAGTTGAGTCATGTCATTCGAGCCGATGGAGAAGCCGTCGAAGCGTTTGAGGAACTCATCCGCGAGAATGGCGTTGGATGGTACTTCGCACATCATGATGATGCGCAGGCCGTTTTCGCCGCGTTCCAGGCCGTTTTTCTTGAGTATTTCTAAAGTCCGATCTGCTTCGTTGAGCGTGCGTACAAAAGGCACCATGATTTCAACGTTGGTGAGACCCATGTCGTCGCGAACTTTTTTCAGTGCGGTTAGTTCGAGCTCGAAACAATCGGCGAATGAGGCGGCGATGTACCGCGCTGCGCCACGAAAGCCGATCATCGGATTCTCTTCGTGGGGCTCGTAGACGCTGCCGCCGATCAAATTGCGATACTCGTTGGATTTAAAATCCGACAGACGAACGATGACTTTTTTTGGATAAAACGCAGCGGCCAGTGTCGCGATGCCTTCCGTGAGCTTGTCGATATAGAACGTTTTCGGATTGGCATAGCCGATGCAGCGGTTCTCGACTTCTTTGCGCAGGTCGGGCGATAAATTCGGATAGTCCAGCGCCGCGCGCGGGTGCATGCCGATCATCGCGCTGATGATGAATTCCAGCCGCGCCAGGCCGATGCCGTGATTCGGGATGCCCTGAAAATCGAAGGCCAGTTGCGGATTGCCGAC
>JANMJR010000133.1:0-2738 GCA_031371465.1 Pseudomonadota bacterium | reverse complement strand
AAATCAGCACGGCCAGCACTGGGGGGCCGAGCGTGACGATGATCAAAAATTTGATTCCCATGGATAGCAAGATTTCAATCGGATGAAAACGTGTACCGGTGGTCACATCAAAGTCGAGATCGGCGTGGTGCACGCGGTGCACGCGCCACAATAGCGGTACGGCATGAAATATCAGGTGTTGCAAGTAGATGGCAAGATCTAACAACACCACGGCGGCGATCATGCCGAGTGCGTCGGGTAGCTCCAAAATACGTAACAAACCCATATGTTGCAGCTCGGCAAAGGCGGCGACGCCGACCGCCGCCGCCGGGAATAATATCCGAACCATAAGCGAGTTGATCAGCAATAGCGCCAGGTTGTTTCTCCATCGCCTCGCCTTGGGCGCCATCAAGGCGCGACGCGGCGCCCGGATCTCCCATATGACCATCGCGGCGAGTGTAAGGAAAAACGCGGCTAAGCGGACGAATGGCTCATTGGCAAGTAAAAAATCGGGTAGCATTATCCACATTTCAAGATTAAATAATCTCGTTCTCTATAATTCAATTGATCGCTTGAATATTTGAAAGTATAATCTTTACTATGAGCCTGTCAAGACAAACCCCCAAAGCACTATTGTTCGAGCAATTCGCTCGTATCGGCCAGGCGCTGAGCAGTGGGCCGCGGCTGGAGTTATTGGAATTGCTCGCGCAAAGCGAGCGCAGCGTGGATGCCCTGGCACAGTTGACGGCGCTCAGCGTGGCCAACACATCGCGCCACTTGCAGCAGTTGCGCCAAGCCGGTCTGGTGGCGACGCGCAAGGACGGTCAGTTCGTGCACTACCGCCTCGCGGGCGACGAAGTAATCCGTCTCCTTTACGCATTGGGCGCGGTGGGTGAAACCCATTCCGCCGAAGTGGAACGATTAGTGAAAACGTTTTTGACTGATAAGGATTCGCTCGAACCCGTCGCGGCGGAAGAAGTGTTGCTGCGCGCGCGCAAAGGATTGGTCACGGTGTTGGATGTGCGGCCGGCGCAAGAATACGCTGCCGGTCATGTGCCCGGCGCCATCAACATCCCGCTGCCGGAGATCCACAAGCGCCTGCATGAATTGCCCGCCAATCGAGAAATTGTCGCCTACTGCCGCGGGCCTTACTGCTTGATGGCATTCGAAGCGGTTGCGTTACTGCGTAAGAAAGGCCGCAAAGCGCGGCGCCTGCAAGACGGCCTGCCGGAGTGGCGCCTGCGTGGACTCCCGATCGAGTACGAATCGCTCAACTGAACACGTTAAGGGTTGATGCGAGAGTTTCATGACGCCCCCCATCTATCTTGATTACAACGCGACAACGCCCGTCGCGCCGGAAGTGGCCGATGCGATGCAGCCATTTCTGCGCGAAACGTTCGGCAACCCCTCTTCATCCCATTGGTATGGTCGGCATGCCCATGAAGCGGTCGCGCGGGCGCGGGAACATGTCGCGGCGCTCATCGGCGCGAGGCATGAGGAGATTGTTTTCACCGGCTGCGCGACAGAAGCAAATAATCTTGCGCTACGCGGCGTCGCCGAATCCCTGCGAACGAACAAGGGACACATCGTCGTCTCCGCAATCGAGCATCCAGCCGTCCTCGAACCCGCGCTCTGGCTCAAGGCGCAGGGTTGGACGGTGAGCGTTGTTCGCGTCGACGGCTACGGCTGCGTAGATCCCGCCGATGTCGAACGAGCGCTGCACGATGACACCGCGCTGGTCTCCATCATGCACGCCAATAATGAAATCGGCACACTACAGCCGATCGCAGAAATCGCCACGCTCGCCCACGCCAGAGGCGCGCTCATGCACACCGACGCCGCGCAATCGCCCGGCAAAATTCCCGTCAATGTCAATGCACTGCAAGTCGATTTACTGTCGCTCGCGGGCCACAAATTCTACGCCAGCAAAGGCGTGGGCGCGCTTTACGTTCGCAGTGGCAGCGCCATCGCTCCCGACTTGCGCGGCGCCGCACAAGAGCATGGCTTACGCCCCGGAACGGAGAACGTGCCCGCGATCGTGGGAATGGGCGCCGCGGCGCGCCTGGCTGCAGATCGGCTTGCGCAGGACACCCCGCATCTGCAACACTTACGCGATGAATTGCATCGCCTGCTGCAACAAGGTATCCCGGATCTCGCGCTCAACGGCCATCCATCGATACGCCTACCCAATACCCTCAACGTCTCATTTCCGCGCGTAAGCGGACGCGACCTGTTGCGCGCCGTCGATGATGACGTCGCCGCATCGGTCGGCTCCGCCTGCCATTCGGAGAACGACCGAGTAAGCGGCGTATTGGCGGCGATGGAAATCGTCCCGGCACGCGCGATGGGCGCGGTGCGCCTCTCGCTCGGCCGCTACTCAACGCCCGAAGAGATTGCCCGCGCCGCCGAGGTACTGATGCGTGGGTGGAGGCGACTTGCGGAACAAAAGTCGCGTTGGTTAACCTAGGGATTCTCACGAGGGCCACGCCGCGTCAGGCACAGGCAGGAGCTTGCCTTATGGCATACCATAGGCCAGAATCGCGCATTGAAAGTTGAAATTCCGCGTCGTTCGCCCAGAGCGCCATTAGCGACGCCCTATGCCAGAAGCCGCACCCAGTTTGCCTCCTGGCCATGCATGCGCTACAAGGCAAGCCCCGCTTGCCTTTCAGACTGGCTCCTGTGAAAACGACTACGCATCATGCTTTCAACAAAAACCTCGTATCTATAACAACAATGGCGGCCACCGATCCTGGCCGGTA
>JANMJR010000031.1:0-3369 GCA_031371465.1 Pseudomonadota bacterium | reverse complement strand
GTTTTGCCTGTCAATCGTGCCGCCGTTAGTTGGCTGAGGGCGATCTTGTAATCATCCGGGGTTAGGATTGCGGCGGAAAGTATGAGTGCCCTGCGTCCATGCGGGGAAACTGATCGTGGCGTTCGAGACGCTCCAAACCAGTTGCGGGCCATGCGGTTTGCGTGAACAATACGATCTATTATGTCGATCATTCTCATTCGTCACGGCGAAACTGCGTTGAACGCGGCGCGCGTATTGCAACCCCCTGATACACCGTTAAGTGACCGTGGTCGTAGGCAGGCTGATGCCGTTGCGATTCGGCTTGCCGGGATAAAAATCCATGGCATCGTCAGTAGTGATCTCGCGCGGGCCGTTGAGACTTCGCGGGCAATTGCTGCGGCGAGTGGACTCACCCCCCGTACCAGCGCGTTGCTGCAGGAAAGAAATTTCGGCGACCTGCGTGGCAGAGCTTACGATGGGCTTGGCTTCGATCCTATCGCCATGAAGGATGCGCCACCCGCCGGTGAATCAATGGCCGTATTCAACGCAAGAGTCATGCAAGCCGTGGCGTTGCTGCGCGAATGGCATGCTGCGAACGGTGGAATTTTAGCGGTGGTTACACACGGCTTGCTGATTCGAACAATGGTCGAGTGGCATCTGCTGTTGCCGGCGGGTATGACGGCGCCGCAGCGGATCGCCAATACATCCCTCACGATGTTTTCGGCTGAACCGCCGCATCAAGTTAGTGTGATCAATAACACCGATCATTTGGGTGCGGATTTAGTTGACGACGTCCGCGCCGTTTCCGGCGTGTGAGATTTTCTGCTGTAGTGCTTCGTAATTAACGGAACCAATAAAAAAGATGGATTTTTTTGTCTGTCTAGGCGCGAGGAGGCCGCATAGCGGGCTCTACGCAACGACGAGTAACGACGACAGACGGGAAAAGACGCATTTTTATTTTCTGTTAATTACGAAGTACTACACTAAGCGCGTTCGCCGCCGTTCCAGCTCAACAGATTCAAAAATTCGCGTCGGCTCTTCGGGCCATGGGTCAGATAATGCGGCTCGGGCCGCTCGCGGTAGGCGAGTTTCTCGCGGGCGATGCGGTCATTGCGTGCATATTTCCGCACTTCTTCGGCGCTGATGCCGTAGGGCTTTGTTGCATTGAGGCCGAAGATCTTCGCGCGTAATTCCGCCGTGAGCGCCGGATAGCCGAAGCGCTCTTGGAATTCCGGCGAAATTTGAAACGTGCGCAGTCCCTGAATCTGATCTTGCGGCGAGCCGTACCAAATCGAGTCGGAGCCGTACAGCACATTGTCTTCGCCGACGTACTTCAGCAGCTTGCCGAGCGTATGCGCTGCCGTGTCGGGATCGCGCATGGCGAAACGCCAGGTGCTGCCAAGTTCCGCATAGACATTGCTGTTCGGCGCCACGCCGTTTTTGAGTAGTGAATGCACCAAGGTATCGATGCCGTCGCTGTTGCCGCTGTCATCGTAGGGCCGCTCGGGGTTGGTCGCGACGAAACCTGAGTGATAGACGATGAATTTCATATCGGGGTAGCGCTGGGCGACGATGCCGATATCGCTACACTGGCTGTGCTGGTAGGATTGCTTGCCGAACGGAATACCTTTGTGCACGCAGATAACCTTGACGCCGAGTTTGCGGGCCTTCTCGATCAAGCGCGTGCCGGGTTCGTCCGAAAGAAAAAATCCTTTCTTGTCCGGGCCCCATTGGGTATAGGTTTTCCATGCGCTGACCCCCCAACGTTCTTTGAGTTCATCCATCGCTTCGATGTCGCCGGGTTGATTCGGATTGACGCGTCCGTGCAATAGCAGCCGGTGCGAACCTTCCATGCGATCGACAATGCGGCGCGTGGCATCCGCTTCTTCGATCGTGAGCGGTTCGGCGTCGCGGCGTGACGGCACGAACGACAATACCATCATGTCCGTATCACTATCGAGAAAGACGTCTTTGATAAATTCTTCGTGGTTAAGGCAATTCAGATAACTACGATCGCCGGGTTCATTCGCCTTGGCGCATTGAGTTTTCGTTGCGAATTTTAAGGGCTGCGTGTCGGGCGCTAAGGTTTTTATCCATGCGCCTTGCGGATTCACGAAGTGACCTTGCACATCGAAAATAAATTCTTTTCCCTCGACGCTTGCTGCGGCGAGTTGTTGATCCAGGGCAGCGTCTTTATCCAATTCAAATCGGCCGCCGCGTTTGCCGGCGGCGGCGTTGGCTTGGTTGAATGCCAGCAGCGTGCTGGCCGCGCCGCAGGCTGAAATCAGAAAATCCCGCCGCGGCAAACCCAATTGCTTGGCGTTACGATCCGCCGCGGCGTGGGCGAGGCGGTTGGCTGCGCGGTTGACGTCCGACAACGGCACCGGCAAAAATTCGCCGTTGGATGTTGTGTCCAGTTTGATCGGGAGTCTTGCGCCGTCGGGGTCGATGCGATGCTTCATGGATTTCCTCTTGGTCAGTTCCTGCGCATCACCGGCGTACGCTGGCGATGAATTTTAGGTTCGCTGAAAACAACTGTAACGCGCCCCCGGTGAGTGGTCAAACGTTTGTGACGTGCTGCGCTTAAAGGGTATGATCAATCTACGTTGCCTTACTTTTTGCAACGCCTACTAAAACGCGTTCTTTCGGAAGGATGAAGATAATGTCCCAATATTCGCGCGCGCTGATGGGATTCGTTCCTGTTGCACTCTTGTTGTTGCTTGCCTTTGGCGCCTCTGCCGGTGAGGAGGATGAGATCGTGACCGGCTGCCATTTTTCCAATGCGGAGTGGGGGGCGGATATGATCGATCTCTGTATCAAAGAAAATCAAGCGACGCGCGCAGTGGTATTACAGTATCCCGAGAAATACAAACGCTACCTCGACCGCTGTCGACGCGGAAACGAGAACGGTTGGGCCTGGGTGAAGACCTGTCTAGATAACGATATCGACGCGGAGTCGGCGTTAGCAGAATATCCAAAGGATCGAGCCGGGTTGATTTCCGTCTGTGACGCTGAGTTCGGTCACCGCGGAATGGTAGCGATCAAAAAATGCGTGTATCTTGCCTTGGAAAGGGCGAATTCATTAGACAAGAACCAACTTCGATAGATTAGGCCTCGTGCCAGGAGGCGCTTCTAGCTTGCCTCTCCAGCATGCATGCGCTGTAAGCCGCGTCCCGTATGCCTACTGCCGATGCCTCTTAGATTATTTTGTGGCGGGTGTTGCGCCGACCGCTTTGAGGAGATTCAACAGATTATCGATTTGGTAGTTCGCGATGGTGATGACTTTAGGATAATTGTTTGACGCGACGTAACGGCTTAGGCCGTCCGGCGCGAGGCTGCCGACGGTAAATTTGTCGAGCAACTGAGCAGTATTCTTTGCATACAGCAATA
>JANMJR010000473.1:0-31452 GCA_031371465.1 Pseudomonadota bacterium | reverse complement strand
GAGGGTTCGTAGTTTTTTTTCCGGTGCGACGAATATCGGGACAATCAATCCCGCATTAGCCGCTTCCATGGCCCCACTCAGAGATTCTTTATCACACGGGTGAACGATGACGGTCACCACCGGAGCAAGTCCCGTGGCCAGAGCCAATAGATGCTGGTAGCCCGCCCGTTGTGCTTGGAGAGGAATGTGCGCAATGCGATCGACATCCGCATCGGGACTGCTAAATTTTTCAGACATGGAAGGAAAACTCTATCACATCAATTTGACGCAGTGATGACTTGGATCAAGATTTCTTGCAACAATACTCAACGGTCATGAATTAATGGCTGCAAGAGTTTCTTCATGCGATGAAACTCATTGGACTTATCCAGTACCGCATGGGCGCCTTGGCGCAAGAATATCTCTCTGTATTGTGTTTCGCCGTAATTGGTAAGGACGATGACTTTAGTCTGGGTCTTGTTTTGCGCGACGTGATTTATGACTGCCATGCCACTACTGCCGCGCAGCTTGATGTCTAGCAGGACGACAGCGGGCGCGGATTCTTGAATGCCATTGACCGCGATCGCGGCGGCACTGTTTCACCGATTAATTCAACGTCGGCGATATCCTGCAACAATTCAGCGAGTGGTTCGCGGACCGCTGAAGAATCTTCGACCAGAATCACTTTCAGCGTAGGCACGGCCACCAGTCAACGGAAAAACTAAAGATAGTTGCATTGTCATTCCGTCGGAAACGCAGCAAAGTATATTCATCCAAAGGCAAATCGGTTCTCGTTTGCATTACCGGAGCCATTCAACTCGGGCAAGGAGCCCCTGCTAAACATGATTTCACGTCCACCAATAGATCACTATCGGAACGCTCCTATAGTTTAGTAGGAATAATCTGACACGGTCAAACGCCGTATCGGTTCCGACTGGCTGTCGATTACGCGTGGATATAATGAGATGTCAGAACATCTCACAAGCCGTTCATTCGCAGCCACTTTTTTCCCGAAATCAATAAGTGGCAATCATCGCCGTGAGCCGCCGACACGACTTCGACGCTCTGACGAAAAGCGCAAAGGGGAACTACAAATTTGCGACTGACCGTACTAGCGGAATGCAGTACGCGCATAACGACGACCCACCGGCGTTATTCTCTGAGAAATTTAAACTATCCCATAAGTTATTTGGGGTAACCGATCTACTACTTTTAGCCTAATCCTTTTGGCATATTGCATCGCGTTTGTTCTTGACTTTAGACTTGTTTAACAACGTGCAATCAGAGTCAGTCGTTGAGAGCTGTCTCGATCAGACACCGGCGAATAACGAAAGCGCAATGGTCTTTTGCCTTTTCGCTGGTTCCGATGGAGATTTCTAACACGCATTGCTGGGCGCATAGCTCGAAATTAGGTCGTCGCGGAAACTGATCTATTAGACCAACTCGGCGAAGTAGTAAAGAACAGTTGAATAGTAAAGTTGCGAAGATGACAGACAACAATCAGGAGAATTCATGACGGCCGTGACTGCAAAAGCGTATCGATCTCCCTCATTGGTGCTGCTCGCGATGGATTGGGCGGACGGCCAGAACCGGCAGGATTTTCTGGGCTTTGCGATTAAGCGCACGCCGGGATTCGCGGACCTTGCGACCAGCACAATTGCCGCTTCGGATTGGCTCCCCAACCGGCTCTCGTTCAATGGCCCACCTGCAACGGGCCAGCCGGATTTTCAGTCGAACGTAGCGCCAATCCAAAAATTCATGTGGTGGGACGCACGGCTGGAAGGCATTGACGTCAATGCCTTGCTCACTTACGAAATCTTTCCGGTATGTGGTTCGGCTCAGTCTAATCAGCTCATGCAAGCCGAACGCCATGTGGTCGAAGTAACACTTCCAAGTCACCGAGAATTGGGCATTGGTACGTGGTTTAACCGCGCAGTCATGAGCTCACAAGCGTTTTCGCGCAAGATCAAAGCGCTGGGGATCATTTCTGGGCAGGCACCGTCGGCTGCGCAAACGTTGGAGTTGCGTAAATGGCTTGCGAATGGGATGGAACTTCCGCTTCCCGAGTTCATCGCCGGTGCCGGTGATTCCCTTGCGGGCGCTATTTACCACCTTACCGACAAATTATGGATCGTCCCGGCAATCGAGAACGCGTCTAGCGCGAAGAACATCGCCCTGGTCTACGATGCAAAGGTCGAGAAAGATAAAGATGGTAATCCATTGCGTAATCCAAATCAGGATGCAATTGACGACCTTAGCGGCGTGACCTTTCATCCACGCAATAAGACGAACATCATGCACAATAAGTTCATCGTGAGTGGAACTGGCCTTCAGTCGACGAGCGGCGGGGTACCCATGGCGGTAACATGTGGGTCAGCAAACTACACAACCGGTGGCCTTACCTCGCAGGCCAACCTTGTGCATACGTTTGACGCCCCCGAACTCGCCGCGCGGTACCTCGAACGTTTCCGCCTCTTGGCGGACAATCCGACGCTGGGGAAAACCGCAGTAAACAGTGGCTGGTCAAGTACCGTATCCGTGGGAGATGCTGGCGTGCGCGTGTTTTACTCTCCGGAAAAGGGACAGCCCGGTGACGACAGTGCATCGATTGAAACCATCGTACAAGCAATCCATGGCGCACGCAGCTCGGTCATTTTTTGCCTCTTTACACCGACCGACAAGAAGTTGCGTGACGCTTGTTTCGCGATTGGCGACGCGGGTAAGATGATGTTTGGCTTGGTGAACCGAGTCGCGGCGGAGGAACCCAGTGTGACGCCAACCACAACTGGGAAGATTCCCGCCGATCAACTCGCCGCCCTAGAAATTTATCATCGCTCGCGCAATGCCAAGGACACTATAGGTGCGGAGTTTTTTGGCGCGAACAACATACCGACTGGGTTCGAACGGGAAGTGAATCTGTTCCCGGGAGATCAGCGACCGCCATATCCGCCGGTTACAATTCACCACAAGTTCGTGGTGATCGACGCAGAGACAGATTCGCCAATTATTTATACGGGTTCGGCGAATATGAGCGGCAATTCCGTATTCAAAAACGACGAGAATCTGCTGGAGATTAAGGGCTCGCCGCGCCTCGCGCAAATTTATCTCGCAGAATTCCTTCGCCTGTATGAACACTACCGGGCCCGCGCTCGATTTATTGCCTGGAAACGAAGCGGCGCGGCGCCCCAAGATGCTGGCTTCGCGCTCCAATCGAACCGCAGGTGGGCCGACAAGCATTATCAGCAAGGGACACCAGAATACAAGGCAAGGTTACGGATGCTGAGTTTTTGATAATGGCGTACTTTCATACGGCATCGAGGCATTCAACCTTTTCCCATTCACCCTTGAGGAAAGGGCGATGAAGTTGATGCATTGGACGCGAAGGAGTCAACGAGATTTAATTCTATTTGGCAGCGTGGCTGGTCGAAATACGACGGAAACGGAATTTTTCATCATTTCGGTAGTGTAGAAACGAAAAAATTACTTAAGGAGATAAGAATATGAATCGTTTTATCTTGGCATCGCTCTTAATTGGTTTCAATGTTGGCGCAACGCACGCAGCTGCGCCCATCGACACCCCACTGTTTGACCCCGAACGAAGCACGCTGTACACGCGAGACGACCTATGGACGGGATACAGTTCCGTTCCGAAGGACAATGATAGTCGCGACTGGAAGATATACGACAAGTACTTCGACGATACAAAAAAATACGCACCGCCTTTGGACGAGTTGCGCCTGCAACGTAGACATGACGCGGGGATGGAATACGCGATAAACGAGTTCTTTAAGGTTGATGTAAATGGCATACCGACGAACAAGCGTGTCGTCTCAATCATGGGATCTCATTCCAGAACTCGAAGCGATCCATGGTACAAGAACGTAGCAAGATTGGCGTATGCGCTGAGTAAAGCTGATTACTTCGTCGTGTCGGGTGGCGGGCCTGGGTTCATGGAGGCGGCCCATCTCGGGGCGTACATGGCCAGGAACTACTCATCGGAGGACCTTGAGACGGCGCTGGACATGCTCGATATGTCAGCGACAAACGAGAAGCCTCAGCGATGTGACCCTAACAAGAAACAGTATGAGATGTGCGATTTTTGGAGCAATGCTTTGGAAGTTACTCGAAGGTTTAAGAACGGCGGCGAGAGCTTGGGCATCCCGACGTGGTTCTACGGTCACGAGGGAGCCAACGCGTTCAGCCTTCATGTGGCGAAGTTTTTCTCGAACGCGTTGCGCGAAGAAAAACTTTCTTCCCTCGGTTCGCATGGCGTGATTTTTGCACCAGGGGGACCAGGAACGGCGCAAGAGGTCTTCATGGATGCCGCACAGAACGCTTACCATAGCTACAACTCGATGAGCCCGATGGTTTTCTTTAATGATCCTAATCCGGTTGACCCCAGTAAGGACACTGCGGGCAAGATGCGCGATCTCGTGCAATTGCAAACGACGAAAGAATTCCGAGACAGGCAGATGGTATTGATATCACACAATCCTCAACAGATCATAAAGTTCCTCGACCAGAAGGGTAAAGTCTTTTGTAAATACGGCGACCCTGAATGTCGGCCACGGCAATAGTCCGTGAAACGGCCGACATGCCTAGTACCTTATCGACTCGACGATTCGTGAGTTGCGGCTCGGCGGGGTTCGGCGCTTAGATGAAGCAAGCGCATCAATATCCAGAGGAGATATGGGAAAATATGAATAAGCGCAATTCAAACTTATGCCGGCGCGTAATTACTCAGCTACGTGGGCTCGGGACCCTTCTCTCACTGCCGGGCGCTGTTTTTGATGCCTTTGTTGCCGTAGCGACAGTTATGGCTCCTTGGACCGCAAGTGCCGCGACTGAAGGCGGCGTTGAATTGCCGAAGTTGGTTGTCCTCATTGTCGTGGACGGCCTCCCTCAGGAGCAAGTTCTTAAGTATCGAGATCAACTGGGCGAAGGTGGATTCAAGAAGCTTCTAGAAGAAGGCGCTTGGTTCTCGAACGCGCACCATGGCCACGCTATGACCGAAACGGCTACCGGGCACGCCACGATTCTCACCGGTGTACACCCGAATCGGCATGGCATCGTTGGAAATGATTGGGCTGACCCAAATTGTAAGGAAAAGGTCAGTAGCGTGAAACCCTCACCTTGCCCCGACGCCGAAGGGAAACGGCCTGCTGTCATCGATTTCCCAGGCAACTTACAGGTATCCACTTTTGGAGACGAGCTCATCGCGAAGGGGTTGAATGCGCGAGTCGTATCCATTTCACTCAAAGATCGTGGGGCCATTTTCCTAGGCGGGCACAAGGGCCAAGCATTCTGGTTCGACACGAAAAAAAACGGCGCATTTGTGACAAGCGCTTACTACCGAACGACGCCGCAGTCGGAAAAGTTAATGAATGAGTTCCACGAGAATTCGCCGCAGAACCTTTGGTTCGGTCAGCAGTGGGTTCGGTGTAGGGACGGCGCCGATTATTCGCGCTCGGCGCAGGTCGGAGAATACGTTGTTTCAATCCCCGGACTGCAAAAGGACGCTGACGGTGCTTCCTATTCGTTGATCGATCCCAGGGATAGGAACGGGAAGACATTTCCGGAGGTGAAGGAGATGTTCTACAAAGCCTTGATCAGGACGCCCATGGGCGATAAGCATCTTCTGGAGTTCGTGAAGTCCGCCGTCGAGGTCTACGAACTCGGAAATCAGGAGAAGGAAATTCCCGATTTGCTCGCCGTGAGCTTTTCGTCGCACGACTATGTCAATCATGATTTCGGACCTGAGAGCATCGAGTCCCATGATCACTTCTTGCACTTGGACGGTGTCATTGCAGAGTTGTTGAGATTTCTGAAGACGCATCTTAAGGGGCGCGAACCTTTGGTGGTGTTTACCTCCGATCACGGATTCAGTAATGCACCGGATTACTGCCGCGCACAGATGAATCTCAGCGCCGATCGGATCGATCCCGCCGACATGCTTAAGAAGCTGAATGCAGCGCTAAACAAGAAGTTTGGGACGCACGGCGTAACCTACGCTTATACCTGGCAACGTCCGACGATCTATCTCGACTATGAGAACATCAAGGGAAACGGCCTGAAGGCGGAGCTAGTCGAGGAAGTGGCGGCATATTTCCTTCGTTCTTACCCCGGGGTACACGACGTTTTCACGCGTACGCAACTCACTTATGGTCCGACGCCCAAGACCAACAATGGCACGATGGTCTGGAACACTTGGAATCACACGGTAAGCGGCGATTTGCTGGTCATGCCAAAGAGGTGCTGGTATTTGGCAAACGATCCCAAAGAAGTAACTGCGATGCACGGCAGCTACTGGGCGGAGGATACTCATATCCCGCTGATATTCATGGGGTCGGATTGGATTCGCCCCGGCAAGTATGACGAATCCGTCGAGGTCATAGACATTGTTCCGACCCTTTCTTATCTGCTGAACATCCGTCCGCCATCAGGCAGCGCAGGGCGCGTACTTGGCGAAATCCTACTCAGAAATACGCGGTAAATTTAGGGAGTACGGTGAAATGCGGAGTCCTAGCATTGTCGACAAAATACGCATTTAATTGGATTGATCTATGGCTCTTGAAGTGTTCCAATAGCGGGAGAGACCTACGCGAAATGGTACATGCAGAACGTCAGACAGTGGCTTGAGCAAGTCGGCTTGCAACAGTACGGCGAGGCGTTTGAACACAATGCCATCGAGATCGATCTGGTTTGCGAACTCACCGACGCTGACCTTGAGAAACTCGGCGTACTGGCCCTTGGCCATCGCAAGAGGCTGCTCAAGGCGATCGAGGCCGCGCGCGGCGCGCGTACGAGCCTATCGGCGCGTGCGCCTGACAGCTACACGCCGACGCATCTCGCTCAAAAGATACTCACCTCTAAGACATCCCTCGAAGGCGAACGCAAGCAAGTAACGGTTCTGTTCGCCGATCTGAAGGGTTCTATGGAACTTCTGGCTGATCGAGATCCCGAGGCGGCGCGCCGGCTCCTCGATCCTATTCTCGAACGAATGATGGAGGCCGTGCATCACTACGAAGGCACGGTGAACCAAGTGATGGGTGATGGGATCATGGCACTTTTCGGTGCTCCGATTGCCCATGAGGATCACGCGGTTCGCGCCTGCTACGCCGCGCTACGGATGCAAGAATCAGTAATGCAGTACTCGGGCGAGTTGCGCCGCACCGAAGCGGTATCGGTGGAGATCCGCGTTGGGCTTAATTCTGGCGAGGTGCTTGTGCGAGCAATAGGTAGTGATCTACGAATGGATTACACCGCAGTGGGCCAGACCACACATCTCGCCGCCCGTATGGAGCACCTCGCCCGATCCGGTTCGACCCTGCTGACTGCCAGCACCTTGCGCCTCGCGGAAGGCTATGTCCGAGTCGCCTCCATAGGCCTGATCGGCGTCAAGGGCCTTGCCGAAGCAGTCGAGGCACACGAACTGATAGGTGTTGGCACGGCGCGCACTCGCCTACAGGCTGCGGCTCTGCGTGGGTTAACCCGCTTCGTCGGCCGCGCTGCCGAGATCGAGCACTTGCGCCGGGTTATGGGTCAAGCGGGTGCAGGCCGCGGTCAGGTGGTTGGAATTGTTGGCGAAGCGGGGGTGGGAAAGTCTCGATTGGTCTACGAGTTTACCCACTCCCATCGGGCTGAAAACTGGTTGATTTTGGAGGCTCCTTCCGTTTCCTACGGCAAGGCTACGGGCTATCTTCCGGTGATCGGTCTGCTCAAGAGCTACTTTAAAATTGGCGAAAGAGATGATCATCGCGAGATGCGAGAAAAGATTACGGGTAAGCTCTTGACCCTGAACGAATCCTTGAGGCCACTGCTTCCGGCGTTTTTCGCACTTCTCGATTTGCCAATTGAGGATCCAAACTGGGAAGCGCTTGATCCACCACAGCGCCGTCAACGTACTCTCGACGCCGTTAAGCGCCTACTCTTGCGCGAAAGTCAGGTGCAACCTATGCTATTGGTCTTTGAGGATCTGCATTGGATCGATGCCGAGACTCAGGCACTCCTCGAAGGCTTGGTGGAAAGCGTCGGGTCCGCCAACCTGCTACTCGTGGTAAGTTATCGTCCCGAATACGACCACCGCTGGGGCCGCAAGACCGCGTATTCGCACTTGCGGCTTGATAGCCTGCCAGCCGAGAGCGCTGCGGAACTCCTTGCAGCGTTACTTGGTCCCGACCCCTCGCTCGCGCCACTCATGCGCGTGCTAGTGAAGCGCGGCAATCCGTTTTTTCTTGAAGAGACTGTGCGCACTTTGGTCGAGACCGGCGCATTGGTCGGGGAGCGTGGCGCCTACCAACTTACGCGGTCGGTAGCAGAATTACAGGTTCCCACTACAGTGCAGACAATGCTTGAAGCACGGATAGATCGGCTGCCGCAGGAACAAAAACAACTACTTCAGGCAGCGGCTGTCATCGGCAAGGATCTGCCCTATGCGCTAATAAGCGCCATCGTTGACCAGCCAAACGAGACTTTACGGCGCGGGCTTATCCATTTGCAGGAGGCTGAATTCCTGTTGGAAACACAGATCTTTCCAGATCTTGAATACAGCTTCAAACATGCGCTGACTCACGAGGTGGCCTATAGAAGTCTGCTTCGGGACCGACGTCGCCAGCTCCACGCCCAGATCGTCCTCACAAGCGAAGAGCTATATGCCGATCGGCTGAGTGAACATGTGGAGCGCTTAGCTCACCACGCGCTGCGGGGGCAAGTTTGGGATCGCGCCATTGGCTATTGTCGCCGAGCAGGCGTGCGCGCGCTTGATCGCTCTGCGGCGCGGGAGGCTCTCGACCATTTTGCGGGGGCGCGCGAAGCAATCAAGGAAGTGACCGAGAGCCCAGATCGAACTGGGCAATTCATTGACTTGTGCTTTGACCAGCGGAATGCCCTATTTGCGCTCGGCGAATTCGCGGAGATGGGCAATGTAATTAGCGAAGCACGCACGCAGGCGGAAGGTCTTGGTGACCAACGCAAGCTCGGATGGGCGCTAGCTTATGCGGCGCATCGTCATAGCTTTCTCGGCGAGCATCTTCAAGCAATTGGCGCGGGGGAAAACGCACTTTCCATCGCAGACGTGGCCGGCGACGTGGGGCTGAGGGTGGTCGCTAACTACTATTTGGGCCAAGCGTTTTGGTTCGCGGGTGACCCGAGGCGGGGTGGGCCGCCGCTGACTGCGGCAATCGGCCTGATTAAAAGCGTCCTGCCGGGCGAGAGCTTCGGCATGACGGCATTGTCCGCAGTGGTCACGCGCTGGGCTGCGGCGGAAAACCTCGCCGAGCGGGGAGAGTTTGTAGAGGCGGTCGCAGCCGGAAAAGAAGGTCTTCGAATTGCGCAGACATCCGCGCATCGCCCGAGCGAGATTTACGCTCGTTATGGCCTCGGATATGCGCATTTGCGTCAGGGTGACTTTACTTCGGCCAAGGACATCCTAGAGCCAAGCCTCGCGCTCTGTAGGGAGCTAGAAATTCGCGTTGCACTGCCCTTCGTCGCGGCGACTTTGGGCAGCGTTTACCTTCGGTCGAATCGCATTGCTGATGCTGTTCCACTACTTCAGGAAGCGCTGCAAGCATTTAGCGCGATGGCGATTACGGGTCTACTTTCGTTGGCAATGACCTTTCTAGCCGATGCCCACCTCGTCCTCGGAGACGTTGACGAGGCGCGAAAACAGGCCGAGAAGGCGGTGTTGCTAGCACATGCACAACAAGAGCGAGGCTGGGAAGCTTGGGGATTGAAACTGCTTGGCGATGTGTTTGTCCATGAGTCTACGGAATTGAAGCGGGCCGCGGAAATTTACGGCCACGCGCTTGCTTTAGCCACCGAACTCGAAATGCGGCCGCTGGTCGCCCACTGTCACATGGGCCTCGGCGGAGCGCATGCTAAGGCCGGATTTCGCACCGAAGCCATAGAACAGCTTAACAGTGGAGTGACGCTATACCGCGAAATGGGTATGGGATTCTGGTTGGAGACGGCGCAAATGGCGCTGAACGAGGTTCGGATATCGTGAAGATCAGCAAGAGTCATTGCGGCCGATCCGGCGCCTTAACCGCGACCATAGAGGGATGAGATGACGCTTATGCGCCGAAGTATATCGTCCAGCTTGGCTTTCGCGGCGGCATGTCGATCAAATTGCTGATCAGATACACCGGAAAATGCAAGCCGCGTGCCTTCTATTCGAATGAAGCCGAGGGCGCTAATCGATCAATCCATGAAGCAACGCATAACGGGTGAAATCAGCATTGGTTTTGAATCCGGTTTTTTCTACAATGCGGGTACGATAGGTGCTAATGGTTTTGATGCTGACATGCATTCCGTCGGCGATTTCCGTGAGGCTTTTCCCCATAGCGATAAGTTTGAACACCTCAAACTCTTTATCGGACAACAATTCGTGTGGCGCATGTCGGGCGTCACTGCCGATTTCATCCAGCAGCCGCTCCGCCAGGGCCGGGCTGACGTATTTACCACCGCTCGCCACTTTTCGGATGGCCTGAACCAGTAGCTCCGGCGCGCTTTCCTTGGTGAGGTAGCCGGACGCGCCGAGTTTGAGCACGCGCAGCGCGTATTGATCTTCGGGAAAGGTGCTCAACACTAGCACGCGCGTCTTTGGCAACTCCTCGCGTATGATTTTCAGCAAGTCCACGCCGGTCTTGCCGGGTAAAGAAATATCGAGCAGGACCAGGTCGCAGGGATTTTTGCGCAGCAAATCCATCGCTTCCGGCGCGTTTGCAGCTTCTCCGATCACGGTAAGATTCTCCGCTTTCGTGAGGATAGATTTAAGACCCTCCCGAACTACCGCATGGTCATCAACAATAAGTATATTCAGTTTCATCAGGGCCACAGTGTTCACATCGGACAGCAAACATGAAGGAAGCCAGCTTAACGGCAAACGACTTGGTGCTGCCGTGCGGCGGGTATGAATACCAAGCCGCAATTTGGGTCAGGCTCGTTGACGCATTCACATAATAACTCAGCGGTCATGTTGCCCGAGAGAGACTTTTTTTCACAGCCATCAGTAAGCGGGTTGCGCGCCGGCAATTGCGGTGGGCTTGACTTGGGTCAATCATTAGCGAACGTTGCACTCGTAGGATGGGCTTCGGGCAGGACGCCATGTCGTGCGCTTGTTCTCAGCAACGCTTGATGGAGTCCGCATGGGGTTTGCGCCACAATGACGCGCGCCAACGAAACCTGGACCGGCCGTTACGGATTTATTCTCGCGACTATAGGTTCGGCAATTGGCATCGGCAGTATCTGGAAGTTCCCGTACGAAGTCGGCGCGAACGGCGGTGGCGCGTTCGTCTTGGTCTACGCGCTGGGCCTGCTGCTGGTGGTCGTGCCACTTATGTTCGCCGAATTCGCCATCGGCCGGCGTGGCCAGGCGGATAGCGCTTCGAGCCTCGCGGTCGTCGCAAGGGGCGAGCACGCCTCGCGGCACTGGCAACTCGCGGGCTTGCTCGGCGCGGCAACGTGTTTTCTGATCCTCAGTTTTTATTCCGTTATCGGCGGCTGGACCTTGGACTATTTGGTACAGACGCTAGGGGAAGGTTTGCCGGTGGCGGTGGCAGTGGCTGCGCAAGCGCGGCTTGATGCTTTGCTCGCGTCGCCGGGGCGGATGCTTGCTTTCCATGGAATTTTTATGACCATGGTTGCGGTCGTCGTGATGCGCGGCGTGCAGCGCGGTATCGAGTCGGCGTCGAAGATTCTCATGCCCGTGCTTGTGCTGCTCATGATCGGATTAGCGACGTACTCGATGATCGAAGGCGACGCGGCGCGCACGTTACGTTTCCTATTCGTTCCTGATCTAGCTCATCTGACAACCCGTGCTGTTCTCGATGCCCTCGGCCTGGGTTTCTTTTCGATCGGCATCGGTCTGGGCCTGATGATTACCTATGCGGGATATAGCGATGTGGCCATCGATCTCAGGCAAGTCGCGATCTGGTCCGTGCTAGCCGATTCGGCGATTTCCCTGGTCGCGGGACTAGCGGTGTTTCCGATGGTATTTGCGAACGGTCTCGATCCAGCAGGCGGGCCCGGACTGATGTTCGTGTCTTTACCATTAGCGTTAGCGCGTATGCCGTTTACGAACATCGTCGGCGTGGCGTTTTTCATTCTTTTGTTTGTCGCGGCACTTTCTTCGGCGATGGCGATGCTCGAAGGCATCGTCACCGTGTTGATCCATCGCAGAAAATGGTCGCGGCGGCGCGCTGCGGTTATCGCGGCTAACGCTTGTTTTATCACTGGAATCGTTACCGTGTTGTCGTTCAATCGCTGGGCTGACTGGTTTCCGCTCGCTGCCTTCCCAATTTTTGCAACTGCGACAATATACGACGTGGTCGACTATCTGACCTCGAACCTCTTGCTGCCGCTCGGTGGATTGGCCCTTGCTTTATTTGTCGGCTGGGCGGCATCGGCGCGATTGTTGCAAGAAGAACTGCACACCGGCAAGGCGGGCACGCAGATATTGCGTTTCTTGTTGCGTTATGTCGCACCCGCCACAATCGTTTTTGCGGCCCTCGCGCCGCTGCTCGCCTGATGTTTTGACAATCTAAGAACCTCTAATTAAGCCCCGCTTCGCACCCAAAAAAACGCGTAACATATCCGCAGCGCGCAACGGTTCACGCGCACAACGAGCTCATCGATGGATTATTTAACCGCATGCCCGATTTAAAGCCGAGCGCCGCAAGCGACGAAAGATCCATCCCGTCGACCAAGATCGGTTTGCCGATGTTGGTGCTGGTCATTTCCCTCATTGCCACGTTGGTCGCATGGTACGTGCTGCGTGACGCGACCGCTAGGAACGCCAGAGCACAATTCCAGGCGAGCCAGCAGCGCAGCGCGGTGGAAATCGAACACCGTATGCGCGCCTATGAACATACGCTGCGCGCAGTCGCGGGAATGGTCGGCCGTTCCAGCCAACTCGAACGCAATGAATGGTACAGCTTTGTTACGGAACTCGCACTCGATCGATACTATCCCGGCATTCAAGCGATCGGTTACGCGGAAGTGCTCACACCTCGGGATCTACAGGGCCATCTGGACCGTATTCACGGCGAGGGTTTCAAGGACTATGCGATTCGCCCGGAAGGGGTTCGCGATATTTACACCCCCGTCAGCCATGTGGCGCCGTTTTCGGACGCCAACCGACGGGCGTTAGGTTACGACATGTTCTCTGAAGTGACACGCCGTGCCGCCATGGAACGGGCCCGCGACACGGGGGAAGCGGCGCTTAGCGGCAAGGTTGCTTTGATACAAGATACGGAGCAGACCAAAAAGCAAGCGGGCGCCTTGCTCTATCTCCCGGTGTACCGGCAGGGCTTGCCGCTGGATTCCGTGAGTGGGCGCCGCGCCGCGCTTCGCGGCTATGTGTACGCTGCGTTTCGCATGAATGACCTGATGTCCGCCGTATTGAGTATTGGCTTTGACAAATTTGATGTGGAAATATTCGATGGCGCCAAAGCCACTCCGCAATCGCTGCTGTTCGACGGCGACGCAATGCTACAAACCTTCGCGGCGGGCAACACAGCGCAGTTACACGGTAGTAAGGAGATTTCCATCGCGGGCCGGCCTTGGATGCTGATGTTTTTCTCTCATCCGGGGCGTCTTGCGGCGCCGTCCGGCGTTGCGTCTGAACCTGCGCTGGTATGCGGCGCGTTGATGAGCCTGTTGCTCTTCGGCATGACTTGGTTTCAGGCCAACACCCGTGTCCAGGCGCAGGCCTTGGCGCATGAAATGTCGCAGGCGGCCAAGCGAAGCGAAGCGCGCTTGGAGGGCATTATTCGCGGCGCGACGGAGGCGATCATTACCGTGGACGAAAATCAAGCGATCGTGCTGTTCAACCCCGCAGCGGAATCGATGTTCCGCTGCAGCACCCAGGAAGCGATCGGCTCACAACTTGAGCACTTTATTCCCAAACGCTTTCACAGCGCCCACCAACGGCACGTCGCGGACTTTGCCCGTACCGGAACGTCAACGCGGGCGATGGGCGCCAAGCTCGATTTGTACGCCGTGCGTTCCGACGGTGAAGAATTTCCGATCGACGCTTCGATTTCGAAGACCGAGCAGGACGGTAAGGCGTTCTTCACCGTGCTGCTGCGCGACATCACCCGTCGCAAGCAAGCGGAGCAGGCGATTGCCGAGTCGAACCAATTCAATCAAGAGATCATGACGAACGTCAACGAGGGTATTGTGGTTTACGATCAAGCGTTGAACGTGGTGGTGTGGAATCCGTTCATGCAGAACCTTAGCGGTCTGAAATCCGAGGACGCGCTGGGCAAGCATATCTACGAGTTGTTTCGGAATTTGCGCGAGCAGCCCGCCCACGACGCAATGCTCCGTGCATTGGCGGGCGAATCGGTGGTGGCGAGTGAACCCGTTGGGCGCTATCGTGGCACCTTGGATTTCTTGCCCGCAAGCGCTTTTCAGCAAGCGCTTGACGATCCGCGCGTCGCTTGGACGGTTACGACCTGGGCCCCGCATCGCAATCATTGGGGTGAAATTGTCGGCGTAATTGTCACGGTTCTAGACGTCACCGAGCTTAAACGCAGTCAAGATGGATTACGCCGGTCCAACTTAAGATTGCGCGAGCTTTCCGAGCACTTGGAGTCGGTGCGCGAAGCCGAACGCACCCGAATCGCGCGGGAAATCCACGATGAGCTTGCCGGTACACTCACCGGAATTAAAATGGATTTGAGTTCCGCGCGGGATTTGGATGATGATATTCCTAATGAACTTCGCGAGAAACTTTCCCGATCCGTTCGTTTGGTCGACAACGCCGTGCAAACCACCCGGCGCATCATCAACGATTTGCGCCCGAGTCTGCTGGACAATCTCGGCGTGTGGGCGGCCATCGATTGGCTAACCACGGAGCTGAGCAAACGCGCCGATCTGCCGTGCGAAATTGAAATCGAGGAGGCGGCGGCGGAAACGGAACTCCCACCGGCAATGAGTACGGCGTTATTTCGCATCGTGCAAGAATCTCTGAGCAATGTCGGGCGGCACGCGGAAGCGACAAGCGTTCGTGTGCGTGCTTACCGCAACGCCACCTATGTCGTTGTGGAAATCGTCGACAACGGGCGCGGATTGAACGAAACGGACTTGTCCAAGGTCGGACACTGGGGCGTGATGGGAATGCACGAACGCGCCATGTCGCATGGCGGCGAAGTTCATATCAGCAGTGTCCCCGGTGCGGGCACAACCGTGCGCATTGTGATGCCATTGGGAGAATGATCGACAACCACTTTGTTGATTTTGGTCAAGGAGCCGGTTGGCAATAACATCGAAAATGAACACTCCAATCGGGCGTGTCATTGGAGGATTAAGACGATGTGGCGTGAGATTCCATGGGCGATACCCGAGACGAAGAGGCAATTGCGACCTCTCCAAAATGGTAAGACCAAGGATGAGAATGCTATCCGTTGTTTTGGTTGAAGATTCGCCGGTCGTGCGGGAGCGTCTTGTGGACTTACTCCACGGCGACGCAGACGTTCAGATCGTCGGTCAATATGCGGACGCACAGAGCGCGATTCAGGGTGTTCGCAACACGAATCCGGATGTTGTGCTACTAGACATTAAGCTCGGCGCCGGTAGCGGCATGCAGGTGTTGAATTTCATCACACGTTTCGCGCCCCACGTGAAGGTAATCGTGTTGAGTAATTACGCCGAACCGCAATATCGCTCGCGCTACCTCGCCGCCGGGGCGTTCGAAGTGCTGGATAAATCCAACGAGTTCGAACGAGTCCCGACGATGTTGCACGCCTTGGCTGAGAACCGGCCGCCCTAACTTGGTCTGGATAATTACGTGACGCTGGAACAAAAAAATGGCCCGTAAGGGGGAAAGCCGAGCCAAAAGAGGAGATGCGGTTTTAGCGACTCAATACTTCGTCCAGATCACGCCTAGGTGTGGGGTCACATTCTTTACCATAGCCCATCCGCAATAAGATCTGCGGTGTAATCCTAAATGCTGGAGCATCTTCGTTCCTCCATTTACGCGTTGCAGAGTGTGCGGCTGTCACTCGCCATTACGCCATGTCGAATTTAAATCATGCGCATACGGCACTTAAGCCGGTCGACTGACGCCGAAACGATATCGGCACGCCGACAGTTTTGGTTAGCTCGACCGGCTTAGATCGGCGGCTGGTTGCAGTTTTTAGCTTGTTCATATCAAGCAACGTGATTTCTTTGCTATGGTGGATTTGAATGAGCTTCGCCGCTTGCAGCCGACCCAGGACGCGGCTAACGGTTTCCAGCTTTAACCCGAGATAACTACCGATTTCTTCCCGGGTCATGCGCAACACAAAGCAAGTGGCGGAATAATGGCGCTCCTTAAGACGGGCGGACAAATTTAATAAGAAGGTCACCACCCGTTCATCCGCTTGCATGGTTCCGAGTAGCGCCATGATGTGTTGCTCCCGTACGATTTCTCGGCTTAGCATTCGATTTAGCTCCAGGCCGAGGGACTGGACTTTATTGGCCAGATGCATCAGACGTTGATAGGGGATGATGCACACTTCGCTGTCCTCCAGTGCGATGGCGTCGCAGGCGTGGGTTTGCGCGGCGATTCCGTCAAAGCCGAGTAACTCGCCATTCATACGAAAGCTGGTGACATGGTCGCGACCATCTTCCAACAGGATTCGGGTTTTGAAAAAGCCGCTGCGCACCGCAAAGATGGATTCAAAATAATCGCCCATGTGATACAGCACGTCGCCACGCTTAATGCGTCGACGGGTGAACTTAAGGTTGTCGTACCAACGTGTATCGTCGGCGGCAATGCCGGCGGACCAACACAAACGCCGACTCGAACACGTTGCGCATCCATCCGACAGCGAAGCCGTACCTTGGCTTGAATCGTCAGAATCTGTAATACGACTTATGGTGTTATCAAAATTCATGGTTCTCTCCTAAAGGAATCGACGCGATTGGCGTAATTCACGGGTCTCGCCGCCGCAGGTTTGGTTTTTTGTGATCGATGATTCGTATCGGGACATTTGCCGACGTTGGAACAGATATTGCCCGATGAAGGGTCTAGGATATATCGGATATTCACTACTTATTTCGTGAGATTTTTTACTTATTCGTGTCAGAATTTTCTGACACGACGCGCGGCGGATTTATTGGATGGCGGATTGACGAACCGCCCTGTTTGCAAGCAGGCTTACATCTTTGCGTAGCAGACGAATACGCGTCAATGTTTAGACTTTCGGAATTATCATTGACCAATATCAATCGGTTTCGGGCGCCTGCGACTATTAATCGAACTATGGATTATTCATCGGATGGGCGATGCGACGAGTTTATACATCGATAGTGGGCGCTGACTTGTTTGCCGTCGTACGAGCTATTTATCAATCACGGCCCATCGCCGACCGGTACGCCACGACGATCATCCTAGCGCCGACGGTGGCGATCTTGGGTGGCGGCGAAATTCGTGACGCCGGCATCGCAGTGAACGGCAAAGCGGAAGTGCGCCGCATGCTGCCGCGTTCGCTCACATTCGACCATCGCGCGCTAACCGGGGGCGAAGCGGCGCGCTTTCTCGCCGCAGTACTCTCAGATTTGCAGTTGCGCGACTGAACTCCCGCCACCGACCTTGGGCTCAATATGATTACCAACCTCCCTTCTTATTTACTGAACGACGATCTGAGCCCGTGGGAAATATTCCTCGAGCAAATTGATCGGGTCACACCGTATCTTGGCTCCCCGGCGCGTTGGGTCGACTTCCTCAAACGACCTAAGCGCATCCTCGTCGTCGATGTGCCGGTGCGGATGGACGATGGATCGTTCGCTCACTTCGAGGGCTATCGCATCCAACATAGTTTGGTGCGTGGCCCCGGCAAGGGCGGTATCCGCTATCACCCCAACGTGTCACTGCCGGAAGTGATGGCCTTAGCCGGTTGGATGACCATCAAGAATGCCGCGGTGAACGTGCCCTACGGAGGCGCCAAAGGCGGCATTCGCGTTGATCCTAGCCAATTGTCGCGCGCCGAGCTGGAGCGTATGACGCGCCGCTATGCCAGCGAAATCAACTTCCTGATCGGCCCAGACAAAGATATTCCGGCGCCGGATATGAATACCGATGCGCAAGTCATGGCATGGATTATGGACACTTACTCCATGAACGAGGGCCGCACCGCCACCGGTGTTGTTACGGGTAAGCCGTTAGCCTTGGGTGGAAGTCTTGGCAGGCGTGACGCCACAGGCCATGGCGTCTTTGTGGCGGCCACCGAGGCGGCCAAACGCCAGGGAATTAACATCAAGGATGCCCGTGTGGTCATTCAGGGTTTCGGTAACGTCGGCTGTGCCACGGCGCAGATTTTTCACGACCACGAGGCGAAGATTGTGGCGGTGCAGGATTCCTCCGGGGGTGTGCATAACACGCACGGTATCGATCCGGCGCGGCTGCTTGAATACAGCGTAAATAACGGTGGCCATATTCAAGGATTTCGCGAAGCCGAGCCAATCGAGGCCAAAGAATTTTGGGCGCTCGAGACGGAGTTTTTGATACCCGCAGCGCTGGAAAAGCAGATTACCGCCGATAACGCGCCAACGATCCGCGCGCGCATCGTCGTCGAAGGCGCTAACGGCCCGACCACTCCCGTGGCCGATGACATTTTGCGTGAGCGTGGCATCGTGGTGGTGCCCGACGTGATCGCCAATGCCGGCGGCGTTATCGTCAGCTACTTCGAATGGGTGCAGGACATCTCCAGCTTCTTTTGGTCGGAAGACGAAATCAATCAACGTTTGCAGCGGATTATGCAGGACGCGCTCGCCAGTGCTTGGAACATAAGCGAGCAGCGCCGCGTGACGCTGCGGACGGGCGCATACATCATCGCCTGTGATCGGGTATTGGGCGCGATGGAGTTGCGCGGCTTATATCCGTAGTCCGAAAAACCCACCCCATCGCGAAACAACACATGCCTGAAAATGAGGATCAGTGCGACGGTTGCCAGCACCCGCAGCGCCGAAACTCAATGGTGGCCTTCGTGCTCGCTCGAATCTTCCGGCTTTTGAGCGGTGGCCGATTCTTCTGTTGCGTCAGCTTCTTCGGCAGCAGAGGTTTCGCCACCCGCTTGATCGGCGGCGGCGGTTTTTTTCTTCATCATCATGCATCCCATGCCTTCGCCTTTGCCACCCATTTTCTTGCCGCCCGTCATTTGGTCTTTGCCACCGATTAGCATGTGCATGGCGTGGTTTATTTTCATGGTGGTTTGGTTGGCCTGATGATATTCCTGCATGAGTTTCTGGCGTACTTGCGCATCACTGCGGATCCGCTCCCCCGCCTCAACACTCCACGCTGCAGGCGTAAGAATAGAAGCGTTCGTTCAAGTAGGCGGTCACGTCGGTGATCTCGTCGTTTCCCCACGCGCCGCCCAATTCCAGATTCCAGCGGCTCACCCAGGCGCGGATATCGGAATAATTAAGCGCGGCGCGTTTCTGGCGGCCGTGCACGCTTTCGCTGTGGCATTCGCCGCAACGCATTTCATACAGCGCTTTTCCGCGTCCGGTGTCAGCTGCATGGCTCGAGGTGGCTGCGCTGAATGAAATCCAGAAAACGAGGAATGCTGCAAGGCAAGTGTTCACGATGTCTCCGTAATATAAATGGCTCATTTCAACGGCGCCCGCTCGCGCCTATCGTTAGAAGCGCTCATCAAAGTAACTCGCATCGCCGCCTGGCGCTTCTCTCAGCCGAAAACGCCAAATACAACGGTGCGGGACTCGACCCCCGATGCATTCCTCGAGCGGGCCGAACCCAGTTCGAATCTTATCTAGACTGCGGCAAATACCGGTTGACCTAGGTCAAATGGATTCGAAATGATTAAGCAGAGGTTACCTAACTCAAGCAACGGTAAATTCGGTTAAATGGCTTGGTGGCGAGATCGCCATACCCAGCGGATTATTCTGCCGTTTCGCCATCACCGATCCCGTCGATGGCGGCGCGCATCGCGTCGTCGACCGACTCCAGCCAAACAAATTCAAGCTGTTGGCGAGCGTCTTCCGGAATGTCTTCGAGGTCTTTGCGATTGCGCGCGGGCAAGAGCACCGTGCGAATGCCGGCGCGCAACGCGGCGAGCACTTTTTCCTTGATGCCGCCTACCGGCATGACCAGACCGCGCAGGCTGATTTCGCCAGTCATGGCGCGATCACTTTTCACGGGCTTATCGATGGCGAGCGAGGCAAGCGCCAGATACATCGCGACGCCGGCGCTTGGGCCGTCTTTCGGGATCGCGCCGGCGGGCACATGGACATGGATATCGCTCTTGTCGAAAAACTCGGGAGGCACTTTCAATTCGGCTGAGCGCACTTTGAGCAAGGTGAGCGCCGCCTGTGCGCTTTCCTTCATGACCTCACCGAGTTGTCCGGTGAGAATCAAGCGTCCGGCGCCCGGCGCGCGGCTCGCTTCGATGAACAGAATTTCCCCGCCCACCGGTGTCCAAGCAAGTCCGGTGGCGACGCCTGGCAGGCTCACGCCCATGGCGAGTTCGCTCTCGAATCGCGGCGGCCCCAAGATACCGGAAAGATCAGCCGCGTCGATCAACACCCACGACGCCGTACCCTCGGCGATGCGCATCGTCACATGGCGAAACACGCCGCCGATTTCCCGTTCCAGGTTACGCACACCCGCCTCGCGCGTGTAGTCGCCGATAAGTGCATTGAGCGCAGCGTCGGTGATTTCGCATTGCGCCGGCGTGAGGCCGTTGGCATTGAGTTGCCGCTGCACCAGGTAGCGCCTGGCGATCTGCGCTTTCTCGGCTTGTGTATAGCCTGGTAGCGCGATGACCTCCATGCGGTCGCGAAGTGGGCCGGGGATGGTGTCGAGCATGTTGGCCGTGGCGATGAACATCACCTTGGAGAGATCAAAGGGTACTGCCAAATAATTGTCGCGGAAAGTGGCGTTCTGTTCGGGGTCGAGTACTTCTAGCAGCGCCGCTGAGGGATCGCCGCGAACGCCGCTGCCCAGCTTGTCCATTTCGTCCAGCATGAGCACGCAATTGTTGGCCCCAGCCCGGCCGATGGTTTGGATGATATTGCCCGGCAAAGCGCCGATATAGGTGCGGCGGTGGCCGCGAATTTCCGCTTCGTCATGCACACCGCCCAAGCTCACGCGCGCGAACTTGCGCCCGGTGGCCTTGGCAATACTCTGCCCAAGTGAGGTTTTCCCTACACCGGGTGGGCCGACAAAACAAAGAATTGGGCTCTTTCCCTGGGGATTCAGCTTGCGTACTGCGAGGTGCTCCAAAATACGCCGCTTGATCTTCTGTAAGCCGTAATGGTCGTCGTCGAGGATTTTGCGTGCCTCTGCAATGTCGATACGGTCTTCACTCTGAACCGACCAGGGCAGCCCGATTAGCGTGTCGAGATAAGTGCGCAGCATGGCGTATTCGCCGGCGGCCGCAGACATCTGTTGCAGGCGTTTCAATTCCTTGCGGGCGTGTTTGTCGACTTCATCCGGCATCTTCGCCTTGCTGATGGCCTCCGCCAACTCCGCAATTTCAGCGCCGGTGTTTTCCGCTTCACCCAGTTGTGTCTGGATCGTTTTCAACTGTTCGCGCAGCAACATCTCGCGTTGCCCTTTGCCTAATCGGCCCTTAGTCTGCTCGTCGATTTCCCGTGCCAGGCGCAACACTTCGACGCGATGGGCGACGAGCGCCAACACTTTGTCCAGGCGCGATTGCAAATCCAATGTTTCCAATACATCCTGCTTTTCTTCCGCTTTCAGATCCATCAACCCGGCCACAAAATCCACCAGTATCGCCGCCGACGTGATGTTCTGCGCCGCAGCAGCAAGTTCCTCCGGCGCCTGTGGCGTCATTGCCAGCACCTCGGCCACTCGTTGTTTCAACTGGATCAGCCGCGCCTCAATTTCCTTGCTCGCGGCCTCCTCCTCCTTGAACCGCTCGACCCGGGCGGCGATATAGGGATAGCCGTCCAGAAATTCGGTAACGCGAAAGCGTTGGTCGCCCTGACAGACCGCATGGTGGGAGCCGTCCGGTGTGGTGAGATAGCGCAGGATGTTCGCAACGGTTCCGATCGGGTGCAAGTCGTCGACTCTCGGCTCGATTGCCTCGACATTACGTTGTAACAACACACCTATTTGACGCCCCTCACTGGCGGCCGTCTGGGCCGCTGCGATAGAGCGGTCACGGCCGACAGTAATCGGAATGATCTGTCCGGGGAACAACACAAGGTTACGCATCGGAATGATGATCAACGCGTCTTGCGGCAGCGCCGTCGTCGATTGTTCAGCCGCGGGTGTCGAAGTGGCGGCCGCCGGCATTGCGCTTGGCGCTCGGAGACTGCCGTTTCCTTGATCAGATTCCATCGCTCTTAGGTCATCCAAGTTTGCTCAAGTCGATTCGCAAACAACCGTTTAGTAACGACCGCTTGCCTATTTTGTACTGTCCACGGGGCAATTCAACGCGCCGACGAAATTGGCCGAACGGTATTTCCAGTCGGTGAATCATTGCGCCGGACGGTGCGGGTATGGCTCGTTTGCTCATCGTGATCAGCGCGCCACCATCGATGACTACCTCAATGTCGCTTTCGGTCACACCGGGCAACGCAACCAAGATAGTCATTGCGCCCTCGGTCTCGAATACGTCGACGGGAGGCTCCCAGGTCGGGCCTCGGCTTTCGCTATTGCCGATCTGGAAAAATTGACGCTGTAGCCGATCCGCGCGCTCGAATAACTCGAGCGCTTCTGCCCAAATGAATCGCATTGGATCGCGAGTTGTCATGAATGATTTCCTTGGCCGTGTACGCGGCGATTAAGGGGGGAGTCTTGCACATTGATTTAGAGTCGATTTGCGCCAGGTCAAACTTTGTAAGAAAAGCGTCCGCAAGGTCGTAGAGGACCCTGCGTCATCCCTAATTTCAATTCCTGCCGCGTGAACACCTGCGCGCCCGAGTTCACGGCAACCGCCAGAACCGGTCCACCAAAACGGGCGCGCGCCACATCGAAAGGCATTGGATTGACAACCCCGCCGTCCAGCAAGACACGACCGTTGAGGGAATAGGGCGCTCCAACCCCCCTTGGCGCCACCGCCACCGAGCGCCAGCATCAGGCCGTCAGAACGGGCCACGTTTTCCGTCGATACGTGTGGTAGTGTGCAAAGCAATTGCAACCACAAAGCGCGACGCCAATGAATGATTGCAAAAAAAGTGTAGGCGCCATATAGCCGCCGTAGGCGGTCAGTATCAATCTCAACAAACATCCGAGCGAACAGTTCGCGGCCATTTGGGCCAATTGCCGACGAAGGCGCCACCCTGTGGCGCTTTGCTTCAAACAATTGCACTTTCGCCCAAACGATAGCTGTCCGGCTACAGTAACTTTCACCGGCACGGGCGTTACGCGCACAACTTTGCCGTAATCCCGCCCCTCGTGCCGCTCCCGACGCCTGCGTTCAGGCGATGGGAAAGTAAACCGATTCTCGTCCTGTAAATACGGGTCGTCAGAACCAAAATCGGTCGGTGTGCCGTCTATCGCGCAGATCTTTGCGACCCTGCCGAACATTGACTACGACGCCGCGAACTGCACAGTCACAGTACCTGAACCGTTGTGGTACTTTCTGATCTAGGTCAAACTTTCCCTAGATCAATCAAGCGACGCATGCCGAATTGAAATCGATGGGCCGTGCCGCCGGTGAGAAACTAGCGAATGTAGGCCTCGGTAACATAACGACGCATCATGCGATGGCTGTTGAAATAGGACGCATTCTTGGCGATAGCGCCTTTCATCACGGCGATCCAACCAACTCGATCCAGTGTGTAGAGTGGCAAAACGGTCTCTTCCAGTTTTTGATAAAGATCCTCTTGATCGGAATGGGTGGCCGGGTCGGCGCCGTTGCCGATGGCCCAGCCGGTGCTGCCTTCGATACACCCCTCAACCCACCAACCGTCCAGCACGCTGAGGCTCGGCACGCCGTTGAAAGCGGCCTTCATGCCGCTCGTGCCGGACGCCTCCAACGGCCTAAGCGGCGTGTTCAGCCAAAGATCCGCGCCAGACACCATGGCGAGTGCTAAGTCCATGTTGTAGTTCGGCAGGTAGGCCGTGGGAATATCGTCCTTCAGTTCGCGCATAAATCCATGCAAACGCTCGATCAAACGCTTGCCTTCCGTATCGCGGGGATGGGCTTTGCCCGCGAGCACCAGTTGAAAAGGATTTTTGCGCGCGATTGCCCTCAGCCTATCCAGATCGGTAAATAGTAGATCGGGGCGCTTGTATTCCGTCATGCGGCGTGCGAAGCCGATGATTGGAAGCGACGCATTGAATCGCACTTGCGTTTCAATAGTTAGCCGATCGATCAGTGCCTGTTTTTGGTTTGTATGCGCCTGCCAAATTGCATCATCGGGAATGCGATCGGCCCGCGTCAATAGTTGAGCTTCGTGTTGCCAGCCGGGAACATAGTGATCGTAGAGCGCTGCAAAACTGGCGCCCGTCCACGTCGTGGGGTGAACGCCGTTGGTAATGGCGTGCACTAGGCGGCCCGGAAACAGCCGCCGCGACGTTTCGGCATGAAGTTCGGCGACACCGTTGACATATTCGCTCAAGTTCAATGCCAGTCGCGTCATGTTTAAAACGTCATTACCGCCGAGCGCCTTGAGGCTCGGCAGATCAACATAGTCACCGAGCATGCGAGTGACCAGATCGTAGGGAAACTGATCCTGTCCCGCTGAAACCGGCGTGTGGGTGGTGAACAGGCACATGCTGCGAACACGCGGAACATCGTTGGCAGCGTCGCCGGGCCGGAGGTCTTCTTCGGAATAGGCGTAGCGCTGCATGAGTTCGAGCGCGAGCAGGGCCGAGTGGCCTTCGTTCATGTGGTATTTGCGAATGTTAAATCCCAAGGCTTGCAGCATGCGCGCACCGCCAAGACCAAGGATAATCTCCTGTTTCAATCGATAGGCTTGATCGCCGCCATACAGATAGTGGGTGAGAAGGCGATCCTCCGGCCGATTCAGCGCCAGATCGGTATCGAGCAAGATCACCGGCTCGCGCGCTCCGGTACGACCGGACACGATGAACAACCAGGCGCCGATCCATACCTCATGACCTTCAATCGGAACGGCGATGCCCGCACGCAGACGGGTGGCGTGTTGCGCCGGATCCCACGGGTCAGGCTGGTCGACCTGTGCGCCATTGGCGTCGATTGTCTGTCGAAAATAGCCCGCTCGGCTCACTAAAGTAACCGCGACCAGGGGCAACGCTAAGTCCGCTGCTGAACGCAGGGTATCGCCAGCCAATACGCCCAAGCCGCCGCTATACGTTGGAATCTCGGGCCGTAAGGCGATTTCCATGGAGAAATAGGCGAAGCGAGGTTCTCTGGTAAACGGTTCAATCGATTCCATAGAAGCTCTGTTTATCGAGATTTCAAATTATCCTGGCCTTGCCACTTGCCCGCCTTGACCTAGGTCAAACTCCTGCCTCACTCGCGCATTTCGCCCACGCATTTGGCGTGGATCCGTTACCGCGCGGATTAATCGGCTATGCGGGTGCGGGGCCGCGTTGCAACTCGTTGGAATGGAAAGCGACACTGCATCGTCGCGCTTTGCCTTGCACCGTCACAAGCACCCCGCTGCCCGGGTTGAACCAGTCGACCTGAAACGCCTGCCGCCGGTCGTTGACGATTGCGCTGCGATCGGATTCTGTTTGACCTGGGTCAAGTATCAAGAGCGAAATCGCCGTTACGATCACAGTGCGCTGATAACTATCGCGCATTTCTATTAACGAACATTAGAAGGAGTTCAGCATGGCCAACTTAACCCGTTGGGATCCCTTTGGGGACGTGACCCGCTTTGCTGTATTCGATCAACCTTTTGATAGCGTGATGCGGCGATTGCTTCGCCCCCCAGCCTTTAAGGATGAGACGGCGATGACGATTTCAGTCGATGTGAACGAGAATGACAAGGCCTACACCGTGAAAGCGGAAATCCCCGGCGTCAGCAAAGACGATATCAGGGTTGCCATCGACGCTAAGCAAATCTCCATTAGCGCCGAAGTCAAGAAGCAGAAGGAGGAAAAGGACGGCGAAAAAGTGCTGCATAGCGAACGGTACTACGGCGGCGTATATCGCAGCTTCACTCTTCCCATGGATGTGGATCAGAGTAAGTCCGACGCCAAGTACGTCAATGGGGTGCTGGTGGTGACCTTGCCGAAGCGGGTCGGCGGCACGGCGAAGCAACTGGAAATTCAGTGAATTTCCGGACTCGCGCGAACGGCATGCGAAATCCGTTCGTGCGAGTCGTGACGATCAGGGGTCAACGGCATGTTAAACAGAAATCTTGCATTACAGTTGCTAGGCGGATTGTTACTCGGCGGTGTGGCAATCTTTACGTCGGCGGCGACCGACGGCGCCGCTCGAGTTCGCGTCAGTGCAGCGGGTGATCTGTTCGCGGCCGGCGGAAACGTCGAAATCAACGAGCCGGTACAGGGAGACGCCTTCATCGCAGGCGGGCGGGTCTTGCTAGCGCAACCGGTCGGCGGTGACGCCTTCATTGCGGGTGGCAACATTCATGTCAACGCGAAGTTGGCCGAGGGACTATTTGCCGCCGGCGGGCGTGTTGCGATCGAGGGCGACATCGGCCGTCATGTGCGTGTCGCCGGCGGTGACGTGTCCATCACACGCACCGCAACCATAGGTGGCAAGGCGACCCTTGCCGGCGCCCACGTCGAAGTTGCCGGCCGGGTAGGAAAAGATCTGACGATTGCGGCTGATAGCGCGCGTATTGACGGCCAGATCGATGGCAGCGCCGATATCTCGGCGCGCCATATCGAACTGGGTCCAAACGCCTCCATCGCTGGAAAACTGATCTATTGGAGCCCACAGGCGGCGGTGATCGATCCGGCAGCGAGAGTCGTCGGCGGCGCCGACTACCGCCCGGTATCCATGCCAGAGGGGATGCGCACGGCGGGGATCATTGCGCTCATGATGGGAAAAGTGTTTCTGTTGATTGGGTTGATGCTCATGGGCAGTTTGTTAGTCCTATTGTTCCCCAACTTCACCGGGGCCGTTGAAACGGCATTCACAACGAGCCCGGGGAAGAGCGTGGCCCTCGGATTGGGCTTGCTGTTGGGTTTGCCGATCATCGGCGTGCTATTCATAATTACCTTAATCGGCATCCCTTTAGGATTGACCGTTTTCTTTCTCTATCCACTGGTGTTGATGCTGGGATATTTGACAGCGGCGGTTTTCATCGGCGACCGCGGCATGAGTTATCTGCGCCAAGGCCGCCGTCTCACAACGGCAATCAGAATCATAGGTTTTATCGGCGCGCTCATTGTGCTGGCAATGATCGGTGCGTTGCCTTTTGTTGGCGGATTGGTCGTGTTCTTCTTGCTTGTCGGCGGCATGGGCGCCGGGGCCATGGCGCTGCATGAGCGCTATCGCACCCATAAAATCGTTACTTCTGTTTAGGAGGCAGTATGTTCAAGAAAATTTTGGTTCCTAGCGATGGTTCCACGTTATCCGATCTTGCGATAACTAAGGCTATTGCCTTCGCTAAGTCAATCAATGCGACGCTGCATGGATTTCACGCGTCACCTGAGTACGCCTTGCCGATTCACGGCGTCGACCTTTCCTCAGCGGAAAAATTTCGCGAGTTTGCCGACAAGGAAGCGCGCATTTATCTGGCCGGAATCGAAGCCAAGGCGAAGGAAGCGGGCGTACCCTGCACGACCGGATTTACGGTCAGTTTTTCTCCCTACCGGGCCATCATCGATGCAGCAAAGGTGGAAAACTGCGATCTGATCTTCATGGCTTCACATGGCAGGCGAGGATTGTCGGGATTGCTGTTAGGAAGCGAAACCCAGAAGGTTTTGACTCATTGCAATATCCCGGTACTAGTATTTCGCAACGAAGTATCATGACGAAATAGGACTTATTCAGAGCTTCCTTAGCGTTTGCGAAGTATGTCGCACGGCGCAGGTTGCTACAAGCATCGGTATGCCAATCGCTTCAGGAGTTTATCTATAAAATTTATGTCGTGTGTGCCTTGCGTCGAATCGGGGAATTCGCCGCATGCGGCCGGGTAGATTCACACGATGCGATAACTGCATCAACTATCGCCGGTGAACGGAAACCACTGCAGCCATCGTGCCGATTCTTGACCAAGATCAAAATCTTCGCCTCAAGTCCGGATAATCTGTGCAGCATCGGCTCGTTCATTCAGCCCAGAAATGGCCGTTGAACGGGTTCGAGTGTGCAGTGATGAGGGTGCAAGGCGAGGTGCGACGAGGCATGGTCTCCATTCCAACGAGTTGCAACGCCGTAGCCTGGAAGACAATGCGCACAAACATCGGGACAAGGCCAAAGCAGCGCATGCGCCTCACCTCGAAGTCCAATGAACTATCTTGATTGTCGGCAAGTGGAAAAATTGAATCCCGTATATGAGCGACTCGGGTTCCGAGACTGAGGATATCTACGAAGGGCTAGGTCATGTCGATCGGAGCAATATGTAATCGCGAAGTTGTGTGCTGTAGGCGAACCCGTACGGTTCGCGAGGCGGCGTTTCTGATGCGTGAATACCACGCTGGTGACCTTGTTGTTGTCGAGGAGAACGGCAAACGCTTACCGGTTGGAATCATTACCGACCGTGACATCACCATCAGTATCGTCGCCTTGGGATTGGACCCCGATGTGATAACGGTGGGCGATATCATGGGGCCGGAGTTAGTAATGGTGCAGGAGAGCGACGGCATCTTTGAGACCATTCAGCAGATGCGCCTCAAGGGTGTTCGTCGCTTGCCGATCGTCGGCGAGGATGGCGCGCTGGTTGGGATCGTTGCCGTCGACGATTTGGTAGCATTATTGGCCGCTGAGTTCAGCGAGCTAGCAAAGGTTATAGCGCAGGAACAATGGGTCGAAGTCAAAACCCGCAGATCGACGTAAGCGAGGGAAATAGGTGGGGATCGTCGAGGGCAAATTGCTGCGCGGAGAATTAACTCTTCAGGACCAGGGGCGACTGGCCGCCACACTTTGCGAATCCACGCCACTGAGTGAGGGACTGCCCAAACCGCGACTCATCGAAACCCACATTTCCTACGTGCTGCTGATTGGCGGCTTGGTGTATAAAATTAAAAAGGCGGTGGATTTCGGTTTCTTGAACTTTTCGATACTCCAAATGCGCCGCTTCTACTGCTTCGAGGAAGTCAGGCTTAATCGCCGCTTCGCGCAAAATCTCTATCTAGCTGTCGTGCCGATCACGGGCAGCCTTACCTCGCCGCGGATTGGCGGTACTGGGGAAACGCTGGAATTCGCAGTGCAGATGCGCGAGTTTCCGCAAGATCTATTAGGTGATAACTTGGTGTCCCAAGCGCGATTGTCTGCGGACGAGATTGACGAATTTGCCGTGACGCTTGCACGATTACACCTGACGGCCGACGTGGCGAAACCCGATAGCGAGTTTGGCGCGCCAGAATCTGTTCTTGCCCGGGCACTTGAGAATGTTCGCGATTTGTCTAAACAGTGTATGGAAATCGACCGCTCGATTGTGACGACACTTGAGCGTTGGACGAAGGACGAATTCCTGCAGCGACACATGCTGTTTGAATCGCGAAAGCAAGCTGGATTTATCCGCGAATGTCATGGCGATCTGCATTTAGGTAATATCGTGCGCTTGGACGGGCGCTTAACGCCGTTCGATTGCATAGAATTCAACGCCGATCTACGCTGGATAGACGTAATCAGCGACATTGCTTTTCTGACTATGGATCTCGATTATCAGCGGCGGCATGATTTCTCGGCCCGTCTGCTTAATCGATATCTTGAGATCACCGGGGACTATGGTGGAGTTGGCTTGCTGCGGTTTTACCATGCATATCGCGCCATGGTAAGGGCGAAAGTGGCCGTGCTAAAAGCCAAGGTGTCACCCCAGAACAATCGTGGCTGTAGCGACCACCTTCGCCTCGCCCAATACTACGCAGCGCCGAAGCATGCTGCGCTGATCATTACCCACGGGTTGTCCGGGAGCGGCAAGACCACTTTGACGCAACCTTTGCTGGAACAACTAGGCGCAATCCGAATACGCTCCGATGTCGAGCGCAAGCGCATGCACGGGCTGGCTGCGTCCGAGCGCAGTGGCTCTGATTTCGGCGCCGGACTGTACGCTCCCGATTCGACCACGGCAACCTATGACCGGCTACTCGTTCTCGCGCGCACGCTCCTGGCGGCGGGCCATGCAGTAATCGTTGATGCAACTTTTCTCAGGCAGCACGATCGAGCGCTATTTCGTGAATTGGCGGAGGAACATTCGACGCCATTCGCTATCGTCGACGTTTATGCACCTGCCGATGAACTACGGCGGAGAATCGTTCGCAGGGCAGAGGAGGGTGGTGACGCTTCCGAGGCCACCTTAGCCGTTCTCGAGCGTCAACTGGTTTATCGGGAACCATTGACCGCGGAGGAGCGCTCTCATGTTTTTCGGCTTGATTCAACGCGCTGGGTGGGATCCGCCGACAACGTGGAGGTGTGGAAACCTTTGATCGAAAGCTTAAGTCTAAGTAATAACTGAAGTCGCTAACGTAAAATTGAATTACCCGCCTAGGAGTCTGCCATGAGCGCTAATTTCGATGTGTTCAACGGCGATGCGGACGGCATTTGCGCGCTGCATCAATTGCGTTTGACTTATCCTGTGTCGGCAACCCTGATCACAGGCGCAAAACGCGACATCAAGCTGCTGGAACAAGTCGAAGCGCGAGCTAGCGATTCCATCAGTGTATTCGATATTTCCATGGGGCAAAACAAAGACGCATTACTCTATCTCCTCAACCTCGGCGCCAAAGTGACCTACTTCGATCATCATTTCGTCGGAACCTTGGCGCGGCATCCCAATCTCACGGCGGTGACCGATACCGCCCCTGACACGTGCACCAGTGTTCTGGTCGATCGCTATGTGGGCGGCCAACATCGTGCTTGGGCGGCAGTGGGCGCCTTTGGCGACAATTTGGACGGTCTTGCTCGACGCATCGCCGAACCACTTAAGCTAAAGCCGGACAGTCTGGAAAGATTGCAAGACTTGGGACGCTGCATGAATTACAACGCCTACGGCGATTCGGTGGACGATCTGTTCTTTCATCCCGCGCAGCTGTACGGCATGATTAAACCCTACGCTGATCCATTGCGTTTTGCCGAACGGGAAGCGCATGTTCTCGATAAGCTGCGAGAGGGCCGAGCAGACGACCTGTCACGCGCCCGAGAAACCGTCGCCCGGGTTGTCACTGGCTACGGCGCGGTCTATGTGTTGCCGGACGCGCCATGGAGCCGGCGTGTGCGCGGAGAATTCGCCAACTACTTGACGCGCGCGGACGAGCATCGCGCTAATGCTGTCTTGACGCACAATGCTCACAGCGGTTACACCGTCAGCGTTCGTGCGCCGTTGTCCAAGCCAAAAGGGGCGGACGAGATATGTTGCGGATTCGAAACCGGTGGTGGACGCCCCATGGCGGCCGGCATCAATCACCTTCCAGAATCGCGATTAGAGGAATTTTCG
>JANMJR010000253.1:0-2755 GCA_031371465.1 Pseudomonadota bacterium | reverse complement strand
TGCCCTCTTCTTGCTGCTCGATGGCGGTAACGCTGCGCTTGATGGTGAAGCCGCTGTTCAGCGGCGCTTTTAGCGGGATCGCAGCCCGGCTGCTCACCGTTGCCCAGGGTTTTCCCGCGCCGTCGTGGTGTAAGTCGAGCGTTTCGTTAGCCGTCGCCGGCCAAGGAAGATCGAGCGTGTCGCCCTGCTTGCTCACTTGCCACGTCAGACTACGCCGATCGTTGGCGATACTCGCGGCCGTTGTCCCAGTGACAGTGACGGCTTCAAACGCCGCGGAGAATTTGCGCAGCGCCAACGCGCCCCATGCGTTCGCGACTGTGGTGTTCCAATGCCCACGATGTTGCCGTTGAATCGCGCCCTTCACCAGACGCGGCAGGTCTTCGCGCCAGGCGGGATGGTCGAGCAAGTTCACGATCGCGCGATTGGCGTTGCTGTCGGCGGATATCATCAGCCACCACAGATTATCGCTGCGCTCGGTGGAAAATCCCATGATGGCGCCTTGGAAATTGAGGCGACTGCGCAGAATTTGCTCGGCTTCTTTCAAGCGCGCCTCACGTTCCGGCATGGCAACCACGCGTTGCAAAATGGTCTGCCAATCAAGGATGGCGGAGGTCGGCCATAGATTCGGTTCGACGCTGATCGAGGTAAGCCACAAAGGATCGGGCGCGGGTTTACTGCGACTCAGCGCGGCAAACGCAGCGAGTTTGCGCAACGTCAAATCCGCGCTTGGCAAACTCGAATCGCGTCGAATTTTCCCTTGCAGAAAGGCCTGCAATGCAGTATTCATGCGGCTCTTGGCGGCATCTGGCAGCGCCCAGCCGGCCTCATCGGCAAGCGTTAGCAGGTAGGCCGTCAAGGTATCGCTGCCCACGCGCATGTCGGTGAAATATTTCGCCAAGCCATCGCCATCCAAATACGCGGACAGCGATTGCACCACGCTTTGCCACAGGGTTTCATCGTGGAGGGCAACCGCTTTGGACAGGCGTTGTTCCAGGCAGTTGTAGCGATAATCGCGCATGTAATCGCGCACACCGTTGAGTTGGTCGGCCAGCGAGCGCGACAAATCGATCCTTATTCCACCGCGATTAGGCAATGAATCTTTCGGCTGCGCGATTGCGATGTCCAAGGATTTATCGAGTTGCAGCAACGTCGCTTGCAGCGTGCGCGTTTTGATCGCAGGTGCGATCTTTTGGGTGAATTTGATGCGATCCGGTACCGGTTTGCCGTCGGATGTCGCGTTAACGGCGATGTCCCATTGCAGTTGATCGGCGCCAACCGGCGTGATCGTTGGCCAAGCAAGTTCCTCCGCCTGCCCGGGTTTGATGGAGACGCTCTGAACGGGCAATTCGATCGGCGTACCCAATCTTCCCTGGGTGCTGGCGGTGACGGTAGCGCTCACTTTTGCTGCTTGGTTTGATTCCGACGCGTTGCGCAGCGTCACATTGGCGACAAACCGATCGTCCTCGCGCACCATCGATGGCAAGCCGGAAAACAACATCAAATCCTGCGTTGCGCGAATGCTCGCAGACCCGGCGCCGAATAATCCGGCCTCGGCATGGGCGATGGCGACAATTTTGAATGAGGTGAGCGAATCATTCAGCGGGATCACCACGTTCGCTTTGCCGTTGGCATCGAGGACGATTCGGCCTTTCCACAATAATAAGGTGTCGAACATCTCACGCGCCGTGTTGTCCCCGGCGCCGCCTTGGCGCATGGTATCGCCACCGCCGCCCGCCGCAACCGCTTTGCGCCCATAGTGGCGACGCCCGACCACTTGCATTTGCGCCGTGGCCGTCTCCACACCCAAGCCACGTTCTGCCATCATATGCTCGAGCAAATTCCAACTGCGGTTGGGCATGAGTTCGAGCAGGCCTTCGTCCACGGCGGCAAGCGCGATCTCGGCGCCCGCCGGCAAGCGTTTGCCATCGCTGCGCTCAACATGAATCGAAACCTGCGCTTGATCGCGCACCCGGTAGGTGGTTTTCTTCGGCGTGACGTTGACTTTTAATTCGTGTTCGCGCCAGCCCACCTTGAGTTCCGCCATGCCGAGCTTGAAGGCCGGTTTGCCGAGATCGACCAACGCCGTCGGCTGCACCTCAGCGACGCGACCGCGCAGCGCCAGCACCGACACAAATACGTTCGGCGCATAGCCACCTTTAAGCGGTAACTTGATCACCGGCGCCTTGCCGGACAATTCCGTGACGAAACTTTCCAGCACGCCTTCGCGTTCGACGGTGACCAGCGCCGTCGCGACGCGGAACGGCATACGCGCTTGCAGCACGGCCGTCTCGCCGGGTTCGTAGCGCTTTTTCTCCGGGAGAAGATCCATGCGATCGTCATTCGACTGCGTGAACCACCAGTCTTCGGAACCGGCGACCCACACGTCGCTGTAGGTGTAGCTGGGGTTGCCGGCTTGGTCTTTTGCTTGCGCTCGCAAAATGATATTGCCGGAAATCGGCGACTTGGTTTCGCAGATCAACAAGCCTTTGGCGTCGGTATTGCCTTGACATGCGGCGCCGATGGCTTTCACTTCGTTGACGTTTTCATAGGCGTAAAATCCACCGACCAAACGCTTGCGATGGGAATAGGTTTGGCGCTGTAACAAATCGACTTTTATCGCCGCGCCCTTGATGGGCTTGCCTTCTAAATCAAGTGCCAGCGCGTAGAATTTTAGCTTGTCTTTGCTAATCGCCCAGCCGTCGGGCTTCAAGCCGATCAGCAGATTCGAGGGCCATAAAGGAATTCGGGTGGATAC
>JANMJR010000462.1:0-23719 GCA_031371465.1 Pseudomonadota bacterium | reverse complement strand
GCTTCATCCATCAAATCTTCGTCGTCAATGCCGGCGCGCACTGCGGGGTAAAAAATTTCTTCCTCGATCTGTGCGTGGACTGTTAGTTCGAGACAGGCGCGGATCACCAGCTCCGATTTTTCTTCATCGCTGCCGCCATTTTCTTTCAGTTTGTCGAATTCCTTAAAAATCTTCTGCACCGCTTTGTGATCTTGGGTGAGTAGCGTGATCGCGTTAGTGCCTGTGTTGCGGGTCGCCTTGGCCGGTGTGGTTTTCATCTGGTTTCTCCGATGGGTTGTAAAAAAGTAAGAACATTACGAAGAAAAAAACGGAGCAAGACCTGTGCCAAGGCGGCACGGGCGCGTTTCACCACGGCTACCAAAGAGCCAGCACAAACCGCGCGATCGGCCAGAACTTCGCTAAATGGTAAAGCGTACAACGCCCATGTAAAATTTATCTGGTCGAAACTCCGCCGTGCCGGACACCCGCCGCGACGCGCCTCCTTTTCAGCGGAAGGTTGCGCTCAAGATCTCGCTACCGTTTAATGCCAAGTGCGCGTTGCTTCAATCGTTTTGCGTTGCTGGTAGTTCGTGTCCGATACGGAGCGAGTGCTTTGCCCATGGTTGTTTGGCTCGCTTTACTCACCATTTGCGGTAAGCCTAGAGGCAGCGCCATCAGCCCTTTGCCGGTCAGCGGGCGTGTGCCGGCCGCTAGCGCAGCCTGCCACAGTTGCATATTCAAATTCATTGCGAAGGTCCACGGCGCCAGCGTTACTTGCATCTGACTTTCTTTCCATGCCGCGCTCTTTTCATTCACCATGAGCTTGGATTCGCTGCGTTGCCAAGGGGATAGGAAATTTCCTACCGGGGTCAATTGCGCACTGCGCAACCAAATGGTTTCGCACGAAGCGATATACGTCTGAAGTGCTTGTTGAAAAAGATTGTTCAAAATATTAACTCCTGTAAGTGTGAGGTGGTCAGAGTGTTCAAGAGAACGTCGTTGAGTGACGGCGCCTTATGCCAAGTCTGACCGGCCGGGCGGATTTAAGTTCGGAGCTTTACAAAACACCGGCGAGGTGGTCGCGCTATTTTGGCCGAGGCCGGGATAATGTCGGCTGCACCTTTTGCAAACGGCCTGCACGCAGCTCGACCACTGCGTGTGCCACCGCCCGCGCGACATTGCGTGCTTCTTCTTGCAGGGCCTTGTCCCGGTCAAGCGCTTCGTGACTGGTCGCGTACGGCTCGTAGTAACCAACGTAGCGATCCAATCGCGCTTGGGCGCCTGCATCGATGAATCCCATCCAGTCAAGCCAATCGGACAGGCCTCGGCGGGATCCCTCGATTCCAGCCACGTCACCGTGAACCAACAAGCCATAAACGCGTCCGGCCAAGTGTTGCGGATAATCCCAGCCCGCCATCTCGAGCTTTTTCGCCTTTCCGGGCTTTTTGCCTGAAGTCGAGGTGGGATCGGGGTTGCCACCATCCGCGCACACCAGGCGATCGATCATTAACTTCAACGGACTGGGACTTTGGTACCAGTACACCGGCGAGAAGATGATCACCGCATGGGCGGCCGTCCAGCGCTCGTAAATCTCCGCCATCCAATCATTGGTTTGATTCAGCGCGTGATTCGGGTAACAACTGCAGGGCCAATGACACAGCGGCATAGCAGTCGACACGCAGCCCTTACACGGATGGATATTGCGCCCGTACTCGGAGGTCAGCAAGCTCAGGTCCAGCACATCGGTTTCAATCTCGGCTTTCTCCAAAGTTTCGCGCGCAAGCTCCATTAGCCGAAACGTTTTCGACATCTCGCCGGGACACGTGCCGTCATTGCGCGCCGAACCGCAGATCAACAGCACACGCGAACGGGTAGTCTGCTTTGACCATTGTTTTTGCGCTGCGTCGATGCGCCGCTTGGTCGCAACCCATTCCATGGATAATTCGTACTCCGGATCAACATATCCAGAACCGGCCTTTTGGGTAAGCGGCGCTTTGCGCCCCTCTGCATAGGCCTGCCACGCGATCTCCTCGAGACGGGCAATGGACTTATCTTCGGCGCGAAACGCGGGATCGACGAAAGAGCCACGGAATCGGACAGCAAATGCTGCGCGGCCTAGTTGGGCCGGCGCTTGGCCCTTGCGAATCTTAATCATGAGTTCGTCCCTTGAATTTAATGCTACTCGCGCTTCGTGATCTGGCAGTCACGCTCCCAATTGCCGCCATTGCCGGCGCCCTTCGCCGTAACCGTGAAGGGGACGACTCGCCTGAGATGATTATTTCTGCGGAAGCTGTTCCGGCATGACCGGATGGGGATCTTCTGGTGGCCCGATGGGTGAGGGATCCAAAGGAAACGGCACATCCGGTTCGGGAATCGGATGCACCGGTCGTGGTTCAGGGTCCCGGCCCTGCCGCGATGAAGGAAATGTACGTGTCACGATACTCACTTACTTTGGTCGCGATCGAGCAATGGTGCGATACGGCTTAGTTCGATTCTTCTCATGCTTGCGCTTGTTTTTTTCCTTAGTGTTAGGAATGGAGGGATCGTTTTCCGGCCCGCGTTCGCCACTGCTGTTTTCGCCGCGTACGAAATCAATGGCGTCAGATTCTCGATCGGTCTCCACGGTCGCGCGCTCAACATCTTGCGGCTGCGCGGATTCACGCTCGACGTCGCCCGATCGGTGCGCCGGGACTTTGTTACCTTCTTCTACTCCTGTTGGCATTGAAATCACTCCTAAATCAATTAAAGAATTCACTTAATTAGTTTCGTTGTTGCGTTTGCGCTATGCATATCCACGCAAAACTTGTGCCATTCGAAACTCAAATTTCCGGCGCAATGCGCAACTAACCGACAGGCCGTCCCAAGCTGTTATTGTTGCTGCCGCGCAAATTGCATTGCGATTTCGGCAACGTGTCGGCCCTGAAATCGCGCAATCGACAACTCATTTGCGCTCGGTTTGCGTTTACCATCGCTGCCGGCGATCGTACCGGCTCCATACGGACTCCCGCCGCTCACCTCGTCGACCGCCATTAACTCTTTGCATGAATACGGCACACCGACGACAATCATTCCAAGGTGCAGCAGATTGGTGTGGAGCGAAACAATGGTGGTCTCCTGGCCGCCATGTTGAGTGGCGGTTGAAGTGAACACGCTGCCTATTTTTCCGATCAATGCGCCGCTTAACCACAAACTCCCGGTCTGATCGAGAAAATTTCGCATTTGCGCCGCCATGTTGCCGTATCGAGTCGGCGCTCCGAAAATGATCGCGTCATAGCCCGCAAGCTCATCGACCTGCGCGATCGGCGCCGCCTGGTCGAGTTTCGCCCCCGCGGCGCGGGCTTCTTCCGTGGCCATCAATTCCGGCACTCGCTTGATCGCCACTTGAGTGCCCGGCATCGCCTGCGCGCCATTTGCCACCGCGTTTGCCAATGTTTCGACGTGGCCGTACATGCTGTAATACAGTACCAGGATATTCGTCACCGGATCCCCCTAGAATTTGTAATTAAATCCAATCGCGTAGAGATCGACTTCCGACTTTTCCTTTACAAATTTGAAGGGTGTCTTTCCCACTCGGCGCATAGCCCCCAATTTTCGGCGAGATCAAACTTCTGAATCATGAATTAGATCTCGCGAATTGAGGTTAAAAAAAACACCGCCCCGGGCCAGCGAACAGCCAATCCCGACGCGACTACGCTAATGAATCCCAGCAATGTTTATGCCAGCGACATTGCCAAATCCATCGGAGCTCTTCAACAGCAGAAGCCCGATAAACTCAAACCCAAACCACATAAGGGTGTAACGAAAAATATTTCATGATCGTTGGTGGCTATCCGCAGGCGAGTATTCGCCGCATCGTAGGAGAAAAGCAGGGGTAAACCCAATGCAGATACGATCGTAATCCGTAAACTTTACAATGTCGCATACCAAATTTACCAGGCAGGTTCAATGGATAGTCACGCGGAATAAGTCGGTAGTAGGATGCGATCAGAAACTGTCGCAGCATCGATGTCGCAAACGCCATGCTGGCAGGTTTCTTGCAGCGGTCAAGAAGTTTATTGGGGTTTACCTATCCATCCGAAACATCGTAATTTCCGGTACCGATGCCAGGCATTTCCGTCCGTTTTTCCGCTTTAGACAATGACCTCCACAATTGATTGGTCCGGGTTGTTCAGCGTTCAAATCCCGATCCTCGAATTGATTATTCGTGGCACGGCGATGTACTTTTTCTTGTTTCTCCTTTTTCGTTTTGTATTGCGTCGCGATGCCGGCGCAGTGGGCATCGCGGACATTTTGCTGCTGGTGCTCATCGCGGATGCGGCTCAGAACGCGATGGCCGAACAATACAACTCCATTTCTGAAGGATTTATCCTCGTCAGCACAATCATCGGCTGGAACTTGTTACTCGATTGGTTGGCGTTTCGTTTCCCGACGTTCGCAAAGTTTGCGCAACCCAGCCCCTTGCAACTGAGTCGACATGGACGTTTGCTGCAGCGGAATTTGAGGCAAGAAATGCTGACCATAGAGGACTTAATGGGTAAGCTGAGGGAAAAAGGTGTTGACGACTTGGATCAAGTACAGCACGCGTACATGGAGAGTGACGGCACGATTAGCGTCATTAAGCGAACGGCGGACGATGGAAAACGCACAACAGATGCTTCGTAGCTCTTAAGCGTCGGTATGCGACGAGCCGTGTGACTGTTCGAGTCGGCTCGTTTTACGATGACCGCATTATTTCTTCGCGGTCGCGCCGTGTGCGAGGTGACCCGAGCGAAAATGCCGTGGTGTATCATTCGTGTTTTATCACCAACAGATCGATACAACTCAGATGTTCCGAGATCAGGTAGTCGAGCAGCAGTTGGTGGCGCTCGCGGATTATTTGTCGGGCCGGCGCGACGCCATCCTGAGAAATTGGCGGGAAGCCGTCACAGCCGATCCCAGATTAACAGCGGCCTCAAGTCTTTCTCGTAGCCAATTTAACGATCATATCCCGGAAGTACTTGACGCTTTCGAGCGCGCATTGCGTTCTCACGGCCGAGCGGAAAAGGCCGAGGCCAGCGCGGATCAACGCCAAAGCGCCTCTGAACACGGCACGCACCGCTGGCAGCAAGGCTATGACCAAAAGGAAGTCATGTGCGAATGGGCGCATTTACAGCGATGCTTGGTGAACGAACTCGAACATTACGAAAGCACCCGCGCCGATTTGGCAGCCGGTGTGATGACGGCGGCGCGGCGCGCTTTGACGGATCTGTGTAGCGAGGGCGTTATCGAAAGCGCAACGCGCTACGCACGGTTACAACAAGTAGAAGCATCCGGGCGACTCCGCGACCTAGAACAAGCATTGGCGCAAATCAATGAATTGGAGCAACAACGCGCGCTGCTGTGGCGCGAGGCCGCGCACGATTTGCGCGGAAGTCTAGGCGTAGTACAGACCGCGGCGTACGGACTCGACAAAGACGGCATGCCTGAAACGACGCGCGCCAAATTTCTGCTGCGGCTTAAGAAGGGGGTCGGATCGTTGCACGCGTTGCTTACCGATCTCACCGATCTTGCCCGGATTGAGGCTGGTCACGAACAGCGCCGGATGAGCGCTTTTGACGTCGCGGCCGTGCTTCAAACTGTATGCGGGAACTTTCAGGAACTGGCGTTACAACGCCAACTATTTCTAAAGACCGAAGGTCCGTCTGAACTAATCGTTGAGGGTGACGCGATAAAAGTCGCACGAATCGCGCAAAATCTGCTGACTAATGCGCTTATGTACACGGAACGTGGCGGCGTGAAAGTGGCGTGGAGTCTGGAAAATGAATCCCCCGTCACGCGTTGGGCGCTCTTGGTTCAAGATACGGGGCCTGGCTTTGACTCGAGTCAAGTCAATCCAATCGCTCGTGTGCTTAAGCAAGCCACGGACGAGGCGCAAGAAGTCGAGGACAACACGCTGCCGACCCATAACGCTGAAAATCACGATCCCGCCCCGACACTCGCTTCGTTATCCCCTCATCAACCGTTGCACGCCCCCTTGCGGGAAGGCATAGGGTTGACGATCGTAAAACGTTTATGTGAAATTCTCGATGCGAGTATGGAGTTGCAAACCTCGCCCGGCGAGGGAACGACTTTTCGGATCAGCTTCCCAATTCGATATTAGCGAGTTCACGCCGTCCGGAGGATGGGTAGTTCGCTAATTTTCTTTACGCACGGGCGGCGGAACTGCGGTTCCCGAACCGGGCTCTGATTCGATTTACTCGGATCTCGTTTTGGTTGGGGCTTTCCCTTGGGCGGATCCCTGACGGGCGGCCCTTGCAACGGTTCGTCGATCGGTTGGCGTGCGGTCACGTTCGATGTTTCGTACATCACCCCGGGGCGCCGGACATGAAGTAACCGCTTCGGCCCCGGCATCGGCGCCATGGCCGTGTTAGGCATCGGCCGCGTTCCCGCCTTCGCCTTCCCAGCGTACTACTTGTTCATCGATATCAGCGCGCTGCTTACGCGCACGGCGCGAATGCGTGAACGCTGCGTAAACCAAGCCGACTAACGTTGCGGCAACCAACCAACCGAATCTGAGCCTCATGGCGACCCCACGGACCAATGAATGAGTCGTGGCGGCACGACGGGATCGAAGTCTTGCCATTCTCCATTGCTCCACATGCCTTCCGCCAATTCCACATCTTTAGCACCCTCAGCACTCAACACCTCGACCGCGCGCTGACTTAGCGCATCGTTATCGACACGCACCGCGACTAAAACGCCGGCTTGGCGTGGAGTCGGCGGCGGATGATCGGCGTCGCCGGCGCCGCTAAGGCTCCCGGCCAACGATCCGGTGTACGCACCCACGCCGGCGGCTGCGAGTGCTGCCGCAGGTCCCACGACGGGAATCGCGGCGGCCGCCGCAATGCCCACCGCCAACCCAACGGCGCCACCGGCCGCGGTTCCTTGAACGGCTTCCGAGGTACTTTCCCTCGCGCCCGGGTCGGCGTTGAGATGATCGCCGCCGATCGGCGTTGCGTCATGTTGTCCCGGTGGATTGACGTAGAACACAGTCATGTTCTGGCGTTTGACGTTGGCGTTCATTAGCGCCCTTGTGGCGCTTTGCGCTTGATCGAACGTTTGAAATCGCCCTGCAATGATTGATGGCACTTAACTCTCCTGCACAAGTTTTGAGGTTTTTAAAGCTAGTTAATTACACGGCTTAGCAGGCCGCGATGCTCGGTACACTTTCGATCCAATATGGTTATGTCATCGCCTTCCATGATCCGCACACCGAGAGTCGCAGCAAGAATCTTGCCAAAAGTGCCAAAAGCGTTGTTAGCGAATCGATGATTATTGTTACTTGGATGCCGCCTTCGCAGCCAATGAGATGCAAACTGACGCGCCCAAAAAAAACCCCGCGATTACGCGGGGCGAAATCCTTTTGCTAAAGGGCTGGATCTTTAGCCTAAGGAGGAGGTTCGGAGTGGCTTGAAAAACCCCGTAAAACTTAAAATAAATGCATCCTTTTCCGCCAGCGCCAGTGGTCTAGTTGACCGCGATCAGGTTTTGTACGGACGTGACGCCCTCAACTGCTTTGGCCAACTGTTCAGCTTTTTCGCGTTCAGAATCGCTTCGCGCAGTGCCAATGAGTTGCACGATCCCGCCGGACGTTTCGACATTGATCGCCAGGCCTTTTACATCAGTGTCCGCGAGCAATGCCGCTTTGACTTTAGTCGTGATCACCGCATCATCAATGGACAGCCCAGCGGTTTGTCGCGACGCCTGCACTGCGAGGTCGTTCTTGACCGACTTCACTCCTTCAATCGATTTAGCCAGTTGTTCGGCGCGTTGACGAGCGTCCTCGGAACCAACCATGCCGCTTAGTTGAACCACGCCGCCGGTAGTCTCGACCTGAATCTCATTGGCTTTTACCGTGTCGTCTTTGATTAAATCCGCTTTGACTTTCGCCGTCACGGTGGCATCGTCCAAATATTGACCGGTTTTCGACTGCTCACCTTGCTTAGAACAGGCGCCGAATGCCGCAACCAATGCTAGCGCCAACAAACTGGCGCGCGTGCGCCGCGTTACATTTAATAAATTCATCGAAATTACCCCTTCATAAAAAAATTGTCACCGACATCACTTTGCCCTCGTTGAACGAGAACACCTGTAATGTATTCACAGCAATGTTCGTGCCAAAAATCAAAACGCGTATTACTCGCCTAAATAGGCGGTGACCCTCGTAACCACTGTTGCTTCGCTCGGTGGGGCAAAGCGGGTACGAATTACAAATGTATGTGTAAAATTTACAGGTCCATTTGGCACGAGAACTTTTGTCACGCTACCGTCGCGTGGGCCGTCGTCACGTGCCGTACGGCCTGTACGGGCGTGGATAACGCGCTATCAACACGACGACGCAGCCGCTGTTTGTGTAGCCACTGCGTGCCTGGCGGTAACCTTTGGGAACTCGAATCTGAACAAGACGAACCACGCGTTTAATCTCGCCGCTAACGCGCCGACCCACCGGCACGAAACTTGCGGCGTAACGCCTAACCGACTGCACCCTGCAGGGCGTTGCGCGCAATATTTTCTCCATAATAATTTTCTCACGATGAATAGTGAAAACACGAACGTATTGCTGATTGCGCCGGATCAAGCGGACGCGGCAAGGCTTAAACAGGTGCTGGCCGATGCGCGGGATAGCCAATTCCAGCTCGAGTGTTTAAGCAATCTGGACGATGGCATAAAACGCCTAAGCGCCGGTGGAATCGATGCTGTCCTGCTGGATCTTGCGTTGGCCAATGGCGACGGGATCGCCATGTTCGACCAACTGCACCTCGCCGCGCCCCTTGTCCCGGCCCTGGTTCTGGGTGGCGCGGACGATGAAGATCTGGCGCGACAAGCGGTACAACACGGCGCGGATGATTATCTATTGATGAACTACATCAACGAACACACCTTGCCAAGGGCGCTGCGCAATGCGATCGCCCGTAAGACCGTCGAAGACGCGCTTTTCGCCGAACAGGACCGTGCCCAGGTCACACTAAACTCCATCGGTGACGCCGTACTGAGCACGGACAATTCGGGCAATGTCACCTACCTCAATCAAGTGGCCGAAAAAATGACCGGGTGGTTGTGCGAAGAATCCGTGGGCCGACCGATTGCCGATGTGTTTCACATTATCGACGGCGCCACACGTGCGATCGGGCGAAACCCAATGAACGTCGCAATCAACGAGGACAGAGTAGCCAAACTCGACCGCAACAGTGTGCTAGTTCGGCGTGACGGTATGGAAATTCCAGTTGAAGATTCCGCTGCGCCGATACATGATCGTAGCGGGAAGGTTACCGGCGCCGTTATCGTTTTCCATGATGTCAGTGAGTCACGTGAGATGAGACTAAAGATGTCTCACCTTGCACGGCACGACGCACTGACTAATTTGCCGAACCGAACGTTTCTGAACGAGCGGATCGGCCACGCCATCGACTTGGCCACGCGCCACAAAAAGCACTTCGCCGTCATGTTTCTGGATGTGGATCGCTTCAAACTCATCAACGATTCCCTCGGCCACGTGGTTGGCGACCGACTGCTTCAATCTATCGCCGAACGACTATTGGCGTGCGTGCGTGTCACGGACACGGTGAGTCGCGTGGGTGGGGATGAATTCGTAGTGCTGCTGTCGGAAATTGAGCACCTCGGCGATGCGGCCGGCGTTGCGGAAAAGGCGCTCACTGCGCTCGCACTGCCCCATCAAATCGCGCCACACGAAATCAACATGACGGTAAGTTTAGGCATCAGCGTATACCCGGATGACGGCCAGGACCCAGAAACGCTTATCAGGAACGCGGACATGGCGCTGTATCATGCCAAGAACGCCGGGCGCAGCAATGTCACCGTCTTCACCCCAGAAATGAATGCGCGTGCAGTTGAGCGGCGCGCACTTGAATCCGGGCTGCGTGATGCGATGACACGCGGGGAATTGGAGTTGCATTACCAGCCCAAGGTAAGGCTTGCTACGGGCGAAATTACCGGCGCCGAAGCCCTTCTGCGTTGGCGCCATCCGAATCGCGGAACCATCCCTCCTGACTTGTTCATCCCCGTGGCTGAAGAATCGAAGCTGATTGTGGGAATCGGCGAGTGGGTCTTACGCGAAGCGTGCCGACAGGCCAAAGCATGGCGTAACGAGAATCTAAGATTTGACCAAATCGCCGTCAATATTTCCGCGATCGAGTTTCAAGCGCCGGGGTTTCTCGATCGTGTTACCGCGATCCTAGCAGACACCGGTTTTGATCCGCACTGCCTTGAGCTCGAAATGACCGAAAGCGTTCTAATGGAGAATGCCGAATCCTCCACCTTGCTGCTAAAGCACCTCAAAGCGATGGGGCTGCGACTGGCTATCGATGATTTCGGCACGGGTTACTCAAGCCTGAGCTACCTAAGCCGCTTTCCCACGGACACGCTAAAAATCGATCAATCTTTCGTGCAGCAAATAACCACGGACGCAAGCGGTGCAGCGATCGTGAATACCGTGATCAGCATGGGCCAAAGCCTTGAACAGCGCGTTGTTGCCGAGGGAGTGGAAACGCCGGAGCAGCTTGCATTTCTTCAATCGCGGAACTGTGAAGAGGGGCAGGGATACCATTTCAGCAAACCTTTGTGTGCTAAAGAGTTTGCCACGGTACTCCGTACCGGCTTGCCCGGGAACGCGGTCGCGCCGAGGCGCTAAAGCGCTGGGGATCACGCCTAAATTATCCTTTCCATGAACCCTACCCGGATCGCTATCTTTAACATGTCATCCTGAACGTCGTGAAGGATCTGCTTTGTTGCGGCTGTGAAAGCAGATCCTTCGCGTTGCTCGGGATGACATGGGTATGTGGCCGCAAGAGCGCCGGCGGTTTATGGTCCGTATGCAGTGTCGGCAGCACCGGTACAGGCCGTTCACAATGAATTCTAAGCCCTTAACTGATTTCCTCAGGTACGGTCAACGGGTCCATTCCGCGCGACTTAATCGGGCATTCCCTCAGCCAGCCCGCGCATTCTTCGCGACTCAATAGCCCTACTCAGCGCGCTTTTTTCGAGTCGTTGGTTTAGGCGCCGGTGCTGCGCGCGAACGATATGCAGCGACGCCGGCGTCGCGATAGTCGAGCCCCGCCGCAGTCAAATAATGAACGCTGAAAAGTTGCTCCGGATCGGTCCAAACCCCGGCCGCTAGCAATCCCGCGCGGCGCGCAATCGCTTGGAATTCTTCGATACTGTATTTACATGAAACCTCAGTGCGTATGGTTTCCCCTTCGCAAAAAAAGAAAAGTCTGGATGCGATCGTGACCTTTTGCGGACGCAGGCTCATCAAATGCATTTCCACTCGTCCGCGCACCGGGTCGTAAAACGCGTGGTGGCGAAAGTTATCCGCCGAGCAATCGCCGCCCAGTTCGCGATTGATGCGCGAGAGAATATTTAAATTAAACGCCGCGGTAAGCCCCGAAGCATCGTTATATGCGGCGTCTAATATCGCCGGATCTTTCTTTAGATCCACCCCAATCAAAGCCGCTCCATCGGGTCCCATAACTTCCCAGACCTGTTGTAAAAATAGGTGCACCGCATCGCTATCGAAATTCCCAATGCTAGAACCGGGAAAATACACAAGCTTGCGCCGAAAATCGAGGTCGTCGCAGTTGGGAAGCTCTAGACGTTTCGTATAATCGGCGCAAACCGCGCGAACCGGTAGTTCAGGCCGCCTATCGGCAAGCCGAAGTGCGGCGTACGCCAGCGGTTCGCGCGCTATATCTATAGGGAGATAGCCGACCGGTTGCAGGGCATCAAGGAGGATGGGGGTTTTTCGACTGCTGCCGCTGCCGTATTCGATCAGCAAGCTTTTTGGACCCACACGTTTTGCTATGGCGGCCGACCGGTTCTGCATTAACTCAAGTTCTGTGCGGGTCGGATAATATTCTGGCGTGTCGCAGATCGCTTCAAATAATTGCGAGCCGCGGTCGTCGTAGAAATATTTGGACGGAAGAAATTTCGGATCGGCATCCAACCCTTTTATTACATCGTCACGAAAAGACGCCTGTGGCGGCGCGAAATCAAAAAGACGGAAATTACCGGACGCTGCGTTCACACTAATACTCTCGTTCAATCACAAGTTGTTAAATCTCTGAAACTCGTACATCCAACCCCCGCGGTTCGTACCCTGACCATGGATTGTCGCTGTTGAGCCCTATTCAATTAGCCACAACGCAATACTTGTGCCGGCCGTTCTTTTTTCAACCAGACTGTGGTCGTTCATTTAGGGCGCTGTTCTAGCGGTCAGTTATTCGATAAGCGGCCGGACTGGAACGCCTCGGTGAATTCGGTCCAATCCAGGGACCCGTTCCTATTCCGATTGAACCGGTCGAATAGGGCAGTGAGTCCGGGAATCTGGGCGGATTCTTCTTTACTGACAACGCCGTCCTTATCGGTATCCGCTTTTTCGAAGGCGGAATTGATGACCTGGGCAGGTGCTTGTTTCGTCTGCGTGCGGGGGTTCTCTCGGTCATTGGGTGAGTAAATATTGTTAGTTTCGATCGGATTTACCGTGCATGCCGTGAACGCCGCAGCCGCAACCGAAACTGCGAAGCCTATATGCAACCGTTTCATTTCGTTCTCCAAAACAACAGCGTTAATCAGTGCAGCGGCTCATCATTCCCGCCGCATTTCGCTTCCGCAACGCTCATGCAACTGCGTGCACGAAGACACATGCGCAGTGGACGGGTCTGTTATCGTTTCGTTGCATTGAAACGCCCGATTCCTGTGTGCGTGCGACGACATCAACATCCGTCACGAACGTTGCCCGCATGCCAGCGCCGGCGGCGTGGTAAAAATACAGGGGGTCTGGCTGACTTAGTCGCTCGGTGGAGAACGCGCCAGCGCTGATTGCCAGAAACCCGGCGGCAAAAATCGAACGCTTATCCATGATGATGACTCCTGATAATCTAACCAAACTGCGCGGCCGGTGTGGCGCGGCGCCGGCTACTACATAATATTGAACAGCAGTGCCCAACGTCCGTGCCAGCGGGCGGCCAGGCGGCCTTATTGATGGATATGCAACAAACATGCCGGTAATCGACATTGGATAAATTAGGCGGTGATCTTCGTAATTTCTCGCCACGCGAAACTTAAGATCGCACACCGCAACAGCGTGACCCCCATTGAATTAGGGACAAGCGTTCGTAGAAGATGGAATGAATTGTGCTTGGGTAAGCTTCGCGCTTTCGCAAGTCCGTAGCAAAAAGTTAACTTATGCGTCATGCGTCCTCATAATGATCGCAGGGCCGGCTGCCTGAGGCAGCGCTAACCACATTTTTTTATAGGAATTGGTACATGGATACTCAAACAGAACGGCGCGAACATTTGTACGACATACTGAAAGACTTTGACACGGCCATGTTGGTCACACAATCTGCAGATGGCGGAATCCACGCGCGACCGATGGCGGTGGCGGAATTGAGCGCAGAATCAGATGCTTACTTCGTGACGAGTATTGAAGCTGGCACAGTCGCCGAAATCACTGCTCATCCGTTGCTGACAATAACATTCCAGAGTTCAAATCAGTTCGCATCAGTAACTGGCATGGGCACGGTGACGCGCGATCAAGCGCTGATCGATCGTCTTTGGAACGTGGGCTGGGAAATCTGGTTTCCGAAGGGGAAATCTGATCCGTCGGTTACGCTTATCAAGTTCCAGGCGCGCGACGGCGAGTACTGGAACAACGCCGGCATGCAGGGTGTGAAATATTTTTTCAAAGCGGTGAAAGCCTACGCCTCCGGCGAGACGCCGACCATGGACGATAAACTTCACGCTAAGGTCAAGCTTTAAGCGCGCACTCGCGAGGTCATCGGAGCCGTCGGTTAGCGGGGCGGCGCGACTGAATGACTGCTTTTTTTTGCAAAACTTACTAAACATCGTAATTCCTACAATCCGCACCGTTCTTGCAAAGATAGAAAGTTTGCGATCCCCGTTAAGCACCGCTCATTGATGTTTCAGAGGTGTCCATTCTGAATTCGCCCCTTTTCGTAGTCTTTAATATGAGTTCGGGGCATGGCGATGCGGCTAGCGTCCGAGCAATCATCGATGAAGCGTGCGCCCAGGTTGGGCGCGAATTGCATCTGATGAACGTCGATGCCCCGCAACGTATCGGCGAGCTGGCGCAAAACGCAGTACGGCTTGCGAAGCAGGTTAACGGGATCGTCGTTGCCGCCGGCGGCGACGGTACAATTAACGCAGTGGCGCAGGCCACCATCGGTAGCGGGTGCGCGTTCGGTGTGCTGCCGCAAGGCACCTTCAACTATTTTAGCCGCACCCACGGGATTCCAGCGGACCTACCGCAGGCAATGCAAGTCTTGCTGGGTCAGAGCGTGCGGCCGGTGCGGGTCGGTCTGGTCAACCATCGCATTTTCCTTGTGAACGCCAGTCTTGGGCTGTATCCGAAATTGTTGGAGGATCGCGAAGTTTGGAAGAAACAGTTGGGACGCAGCCGGTGGGTTGCATTCGCGGCCGGAATGTCGACATTGTTGGGCGGGTTTCGCAATCTGCGTCTAACCATCGAGCTTCATGGAAAAACACTGGCGCTGCGCACGCCCACGCTGTTCGTCGGCAATAATGCATTGCAGATGGAGCAACTTGGCTTTCCCGAGGCACAAGCCATCAATCGCGGCGAATTGGCCGGAATCACGTTGAAACCACTGGGGCGTCTGTCGATGATATGGTTACTGGTGCGTGGCGCACTGGGCACGTTGGGGGAAGCCGAGCAAATAGTGAATTTCTCCTTTGATCACCTCACGGTTAAACGATCTCGAGGGTCACTCGGATTGCGCGTAAAAGTGGCCACTGACGGCGAGATCGTTTGGCTAAAATTGCCACTGGAGTTTCGCGTATCGGCTGAGCCCCTCATGCTGTTATGCCCTGCGTCCCCTAATTCGGAAAGCCCATCCACTTGACCGTTTTATTGCAAATTTCAGACCCTCACTTCGGCACTGAGCGTGCGCAAGTGGTCGAGGCTTTGGAAGAATTTACGCGGAAGTTAGAACCCGACGCCCTGCTTTTGTCCGGCGATATCACACAACGCGCCACCCGTTCGCAATTTCGCGCCGCGCGCGCCTTCGTGGATCGCCTCAACGTTCCCGTCGTTGTGGCGATTCCCGGCAACCACGACATACCCCTGTTCAATTTGGCGGCGCGGTTGTTTTCGCCTTATGCACATTATCAGCGCGCATTTGGTCGCGAACTAGAACCACAGTTCGAGAACGATGAAGTTCAAGTCCTCGGGCTGAACACCACCTGCTGGTATCGCCACGTCGATGGCGAAATTACTCGGGCGCAAATCGAACGGATTGCGCGGCGGCTCGAAACAGCACGACCGTCGCAGTGGCGCATCGTCGTTATACATCAGCCTGTCGTGGTTACGCGCGCGGAGGATGAAGGCAATGTGGTACATGGGCATGAGGCCGCGGTGCGGCGCTGGGCCGCCGCCGGCGCCGATTTGGTGGTTGGCGGTCACATCCACTTGCCTTTCATGCTACCGCTAAAGGAGCGATGGCCGGATCTGCCGCGGGCAGTATGGGCAGTGCAAGCGGGCACCGCGGTGAGCCACCGGGTTCGCCCGGGCGCCCGCAACTCCATTAACGTTATTCGCGTCAGTGCGAAAGGGCTGACAGCAGCGGAAGGCCACAAAGCCGCGCAGCGCTCATGCGTGATTGAGCGTTGGGACCACACCGCGGCATCGAAGCGCTTCGAGCGCGTAGCCGTTCAAGCGTTACTTGACCGCGACAATGCCGAACTCGCGTCAACGTGAGGATAAAAGCAGTGGCGAAAAAATGTCCTCAAATCCTTTCCTGAGTGTGGCACGCGGATTGCTCCGTTTATATATAGCGTAAGTGACAAACGCTATCTAAATTCCAGATTGTAGATGAGCCCAAGCGGCTACGGAATTAATAAACGGACCCAAATGACGACAATCCAAGCGACAACGCACGGAAAATTACTCACAGCACGTCGAACGATCGGACGGGGTGCGAAGCGCCCACAGAGGGTGGCCTGGGTATCGGCCTGTCTGTGGCAAGAAAGCTGATCGGCATGCATGGCGCTTCAGTTGCGGCTCACCCTGGGGAGGGCCGGGGTAATGAATTTCTCGTTCGGCGGCCGTTGCCTGGCGCTGCGCGTGACAATACCGACGCGACCGAGCAAATTTCACCCACGACGGTGAAAAACACCCGGCGAATTCTGATTGTGGATGACAACGAAGATTCGGCGGAGGTTACGTCAATTTTGCTGAGTTTGGAAGGTCACGAAGTCGCGATCGCTCATTGCGGGACGGAGGCGCTCGAGAAAGTCCCCTCGGTGCGTCCGGACGTTCTACTGCTGGACATTGGAATGCCCAATATGGACGGCTATGAACTGGCTCGACGTATGCGAGAGATGCCTGAAACGCGCCACGCTGTCTTCATTGCCGTAACCGGTTACGGTCAACCCGCCGATCTGTTGAATTCTGAGAAAGCGGGCTTTCGTCATCATTTGGTTAAACCGATCGAGCCGGCCGAATTGATTGCCTTAATCGGGGCGCTGTAACCGTGGCGGTGGCATTACTTTTTCTTTGAACGCAATTGGCGTAGCAGCGGATTTCGCGGCAGAATCTCCGCTTATTTTCGTAGAATCTACACAGTCATTGCAGGAGTTACACGCTTGGGGAAGGCGTTTATCGCTTTCATGTGCGCGTTAGCTTGGCTTGAATTGATTTGTTGGCGTGAAACATTGCTGGGCGGCGATTCAGAACAACGGCACAGTCTTCCAATACAACTGGCACATTCTTTGCTGGAGTGAGGATTCGGGTTCCGTAAGGGCCTTTTGTTTAACACTCTCAAGGAGATTTAACCATGTATTCGAAGTCACTTCCTCTTGCTTTATCCGCACTAATTTTCTCCGGCGCGAGCTTCCTGGCGGTGGCCGCAGATGAAACCGCCAAGCCGACTGCAAATCAGGGCACAAACATGGAGCAACCTGACAAAGCAAAAGCAGATCAAGGCACTCAAGCAGATAAATCCAAGGATGCAACAACGCAAATGAAATCGTTGGATGCGGACGGTGATGGGGCCATTAGCAAGGCCGAAGCGGGAAAGATGAAGGGTATGGCCGACAGTTTTGAGGCAGCGGACGCCAATAAAGATGGGAAACTAGACGCGAACGAGTTCACGACCGCCATGTCGAAAATGAAAAAGTAATGTTCGAATAGTTGAAATGGTGGCACGCGCCACGGCCAATTCCACAAGGGCTTGGCCGTGGTTAAAACCTTTACTTTTCTAGTAATTTTTTTAATGGAGTTAGACATGAACAAGGATCAGGTTAAGGGTCGGGCAAAAGCGGTAACCGGAAAAATTAAAGAGGTGGCCGGCAAGATGGTAGGTGATCGGAAAACGGAGATCAAAGGCGCTGTCGAAAAAACGGCCGGTAAAGTGCAGGCTGACCGCGGAGACATGAAAGAACGCGCAAAAAGTAACCGCTATTGATTTAGTGGGACAAGCAAGCAGGTGAAAAAGGTTAGTGGTGCTGACGTTCGCTCCATCCTGATGACCGGCTTCGGGTCGGATTCAGTGTAATTCGCGAACGTCACCGGCTGTGGGCGCGCCTATGAGTTCGAGGCGCGCCCGCAGTGGTCAATGACGTGTTTCCAACGTGTAACGTGTAAAGGAAGAGCAGCATGGGAAAATACTTCGTCGGATGGCTTCTTGGCGTTCCGGTTGTGGTTCTGGTAATCGTGTATCTCGTCATGAACTAGATCGCACTGCGCCTTTTCGCATAACGGTTAAGTGAAATTGGCGCGGAGCACTACGCTGCCTGCCGGGTACAATATCGGCACAGTCGCGGTTGATTGTTGGGTGACCTGTCTGAACATACCACCTTCAGGCGCGAAAGATTTTAAGCGGTTCTCTGCGCGTCAACCAAGGTTAACTATATAACGCTTTCCCCAACATCTACGTGCTCAAATAATTGGCACTGGTTTTACATTGCAATGAATCCCCGCGCGTCGTGTGAACGGCCGAGTGGAAGAGAATCGTTCATACCCAATCAAATTAAAGGAGTGGTAAATGAAAAGGCAACGAGCCATACAAGGCGAAGGTGACTATGAGGCGGCAAAGCGTTATAACGATGCCCAAAAGAAATTTGTCGAATCCGGTGGCGTAGAGAAGGCAGCGCGGGAAGCAGAACCCAAGTCAGAGAAGGAGGCGGAGGAGTTGGCGCGCGCAGAAGCAAAGGGCCGTAGTCGCGCGAAGGAAGAAGATCCCGCAGTTCATCGCGACGGAAAACAATTGAAGGGGCAAACGCAAGTAAGACCTGTTCGGCCGGACAGATCTTCGACGAAGTAAAGGCCCGTTTTGAGCGTGGGAGGGATTTCGCAGCGGTCATTAGGCGCCATAGCTGATTTTCGCACGAAAGTCCGCGTTAATTCCCCTTTACGAAAAGGGGGAAGGAAGGGTTGCGGAAGTGCCTTGTCGAATCTGGTTATTCCACTATGAGCAGCGACCACAATGTCTAAAAGTATCGGCGTGCTCTGCGCAGTTTCAATGCTAATTGTCGCGTCCAGTTGCGCCGTAGATACCGCGTCCGATCCGGGTGTGGGTTCGACTCCCGTACTGCCACAGCCAACCAAATCGCTGATCCCGACAGTAAATATTGCGCCGGCGATCGGCTGGCCTAACGCGATGGCGCCGACCCCGGTTAAAGGACTTGAAGTAAATGCGTTCGCCAGCGCTCTCAGTCATCCGCGCTGGATTTATGTGTTGCCGAACGGTGACGTTCTCGTGGCGGAAACGAATGCCCCAACTAGACCGGACGACGGTAAGGGGATAAGGCGTTTCTTAATGGACAAGGTATTAAAAAAGGCAGGTGCGGCGGTTGCCAGCGCCAATCGCATTACCTTACTTCGCGATAGCAGTGGTAACGGCGTTGCCGAGACGCGCAGCGTGTTTTTGCAGAATTTAAATTCTCCATTCGGCATGGCGTTGGTCGGTGATCACCTATATATCGCCAACACCGACGCGGTAATGCGGTTCAAATACACCCAAGGCGCCACGCGCATCACCATGCCGGGAACCAAGATCGCCGATTTGCCGGCCGGAACAATAAATCATCACTGGACCAAAAATATTATCGCCAGCCGGGACGGGAAGTTCCTTTATGTCACCGTCGGGTCAAACAGTAATATCGCAGAAAACGGTATGGAGAACGAAAAACACCGGGCTGGGATTTTAGAGATCGACCTGGCGACCGGCAGGTCGCGGAGTTTCGCTTCCGGCCTGCGCAATCCGAATGGTCTGGGCTGGGAGCCGAAAACAGGCAACTTGTGGACGGTAGTCAACGAGCGCGACGAATTGGGCAATAATCTGGCGCCGGACTACATGACTGCGGTCAAAGACGGTGGGTTCTATGGCTGGCCGTACAGTTATTACGGCCGGCATGTCGACACCCGAGTCAAACCGCCAAGACCCGATATAGTGGCGACGGCGATGTCACCGGACTACGCGTTAGGCTCGCACACGGCGTCGCTTGGGCTGACGTTCAACGAAGGCCATCTACTGCCAGAACGTTTTGCCGGCGGTGCTTTTATCGGTCAGCACGGCTCATGGAATCGCAAACCCCGCAGCGGTTACAAAGTTATCTTTGTCGCATTTGCTAATGGTCACCCAAAAGGACTACCGGAAGATGTGCTGACGGGCTTTTTGAATACGGACGGCGACGCAATGGGTCGCCCGGTCGGCGTCGCAATTGATCGCGCTGGTGCGTTGCTGGTCGCCGATGACGTTGGCAACGTGATTTGGCGTGTCACCCCCACCGGAAATAAGCGCTGACCGCCCATCGACGCATCGTCGTTTTTGAGCGACAGACTGGACTTCGACAGATCGATGGGGCGAGTGCACGCGAAACACCATCGCTGCCAAGCGCCTCAATCATCCTTGATTGGCCGAGAACGATTCTGCACTTCAGCGGATGGCCCCGCGTAACGACGGGGGTCGATGTAAACGCGGCATCTGGAGAATAATTTCGGTTCACTCGTTAACGACTGCGGGTGTTTGCGGGACATGAGCGCCCGCAGCCGGCGGCGTTGCCTGATCGGTAACGACTGTACCGTCGAGGAGTTCGATGATTCGATCACAGCGCTTAGCAAGACTCAAGTTGTGGGTGACCAGCAAGAAAGACGTGCCACTGGTCACACTAACTTGTCGCATCAATTCAAATACACTTTGCGTTGATTGGGTATCCAGATTGCCTGTTGGTTCATCGGCCAAAATGAGCGACGGTTGCAGTGCGAGCGCTCGAGCAATGGCGACGCGCTGCTGTTGACCGCCCGACATAGTGGACGAGAGGCTATTCTGCCATTGCGTCAGGCCGACTTTTTCTAGCAATGCCTTGGCCGTCTCCCGCATCGCCTCATCGGGATGACCGCGCTCAAGCATGATCGGCATCATCACGTTTTCCAATGCAGTGAACGCGGAAAGTAAATAGTGCGCTTGGAAGATAAAGCCTATGGTGCGGCCGCGTAGCTTGGTCAGGGCGGCATCGTCGAGGGAAGCGGTGTCTTGCCCGTCAATAAATAATCTCCCGCTAGTGGGACGATCCAGCAAACCGATGATGTTGAGCAACGTGCTTTTGCCCGAACCGGAGGGGCCGATGAGGGCGGCGAATTCACCTTTCTTTAACACCAGGTCAACACCGTGCAACACTTCCGTTTCGTTGGGCTTACCTATATCGAAAGACTTGGTCACACCTTCCAAACGCAGAACTGGCGCCGCCACATGATCGACGGGAGTCGCAACCACGTCACTAGCCACGAATAGCCGCCACCGGATCGAGTCTTGCCGCACGTACTGCTGGTGTGGCGGCTGCGGCCAGGCCGGTAATGGTCGCAACGAGCGCAGCCCAGAGATATAGACTCACATTTACATCGATGACGAACATCGGTGTGCCGTCCGGATTTTTTGCAACGGTTTCCCAAATCGACACCATCGCGGTCGCCAACATCGAACCTAGCAATGAACCAAGCAGTCCGACTATGGCGCCTTGAATCAAGAAAACCCGTAAAATTTGCCCGCGCGAACCGCCCATGGCGCGCAAGATGCCGATTTCCTTTCTTTTTTGTACGACCGAAACCACCAGCACGCTGGCGATTCCCGCCGCGACCGAGAGGGCAACGAATAAGCGAATGACCTGGCTGGACAAGGTTTGTGCATTTAACGCGACAAACAATTGATTGTTGCTCGCGATCCAGGAAACGGCATTAAGGCCCGTTGAGGCCTTGATAGATTGCGCGACAACCTCGGCTTGAAATGGCTCGACCGCGGTGAGGTCAATGCTCGATACCCCACCGATCAAATTCAGTAAATTTTGTGCGGTAGACAGCGCCACATAGACAGTACGTTGATTCGCCCCGCGATTTCCAAAATCAAAAATGCCCACGATGGTCAACGTCAGATTGCCGCCCGCCGCGGTTGCAACGCGTAGTTTGTCGCCCAATTGCACACCCAGGTCGTCGGCCAGTTGCACGCCAACCAACATATCGGTGTTGTTCATACGGAATGTTCCGGTAACGATTTTCTCGGGTAACGGCACAATTTTGATGTACTGTTCCGCATCGATTCCCGTGAGAGAGATTGCTTGGCTGGCGTCACCGCGCACAACGAACGCCGGACCCGCGACGGTAGGCGAGACGGCCAAAATGTCGGTACGGTTGCGCATTTCATCGCGAATCTTTTGCCATTGGTCGACACTGCTTAAACGTTGCGCGGGCTTTTGCACCGCGGAAAGCACTGCTTGACCCGGCGTAACCTTGCGCTGCGGTGTTGCCACCTGTTTCGGTCGCTCCAGCGTGATGTGCGGCTGCGAACTGAGCACGCGCTTGAATAAATTAGCCTGTAGGCCCGTCAGCAGCGCCGACATAAAAACAATCACCGCCACACCGATAGACACACCGGAAATGATGAATAGCGACTGCAGGCGACCTTCGCGCAGAAAGCGAATGGCGGCGATCCACTCAAAGGGCAATAGATTGTTCATTTCTGTCGGTTGGCCTTTGCGCGTGCGCGTAAACGCGTTCCGTCGGTCACCGCTTTGCCGGTCGCTGGGGAAACTTGATCCCCGCTGCGCAGTCCCTCGAGTATTTCTACCTTCCCGCCGCCACGTAAACCAAGTTTCACGGTTTGCTGTCGGGCGCGGCCGTCGCTGATTTTCATCACCCACGGCAAGGCGCCTGCGCTCTCATGGATTGCCTCGAGAGCGAGCACCAGCGCGTTCGCGTGGCGCGCCACTTCGATATCAACCGAGACGGTCATATCTTGGCGCAAATGTGGTGGCGGATCGGGAACATCAAGCTTGACCTCAACAGAACCTCTCAATGGGTCTACCGCGGGATTAATGTAGGCGATCTCTGCGGGGAAGGATAAGTTTGGGAACGCATCCGCTGCCGCAAGCGCCTGTTCACCCAGCTTGAGATCGGCTAAATTTCGTTCGTCGATCTGAATAACTAATTGTGTCGGGCCCGTTGGGGATAACACCATCAGCGCTTTACCCGGTTGCACGACGTCGCCACGTTCTACGTTGCGGGCGATTAAAGTACCATCGACCGGCGCCTCGATCGTGGTATAGCCGAGCTTGGCGACGGCTATGTCAAGACTTGCCTGCGCTTGCGCGAGCGCACTCGATGCAACCAAATAATCGCTGCCGCCCATGGTATTGGTCTGCACTTGCAATTGGGCCGCACGCGCTTGGCTAGCGGCAAGATCGAGATTCTTTTGCGCCTCATCCAGCGTTGACTGGCCGACAAATCCTCTGGCTTGAAGTGTTTTAGTTCTGGCATGTTGCTTAGCGACATTCACGCGGTTTATCTGCGCTTGCTTTAGCGATTGTTCTGCGGCCGGCAGGCTAAGTTCGCGGATCTGCCTTAGCCGCGCTTCAGCCTGCGCGACGGAAGCACGGGCCTGAGCCACCTGCGCGTTAGCTTCACTGTCTTCCAAGCCAACCAGTAGTTGTCGCGCTGTCACCGGCTGTCCCTCGGTCACCGGGACAGCGGCCACTGTGCCGGTGATCTGGCTACCGATATCTACCCGCCGCGGTGACTCCACATGGCCACTTGCCACAATTGTTTGCACGATATCTTCGGTCCGAACCACTTCAACCTCTACCTTCGGCCCCAGCAGTTTTTGCGTAATGACGTAGATAATGATCGATATCAACACAAAAGCGGCGCCAACAAGCCAGCGCTTATGGCTAAGTTTTGACAGCACTTCAGCGAATTTCATGGGGTCATTCTAATGCTCAAACCTGTGACCGAAAAATTGACTGGCCCAGCGTTTAGCCTGGCTCTTCAGTTCACGGCAGGTTCCGCAATTCGGTATTTATTCATGCGGCGCGTGACTAATGTCGTGACAGTAAATAACGATACATAAAAATTCGTCTTTTCTCGTTTGACGTCGTTACCCGTCGTGGCGACTTTTTGCGGTTATCTTTGCGCCTCGCCTAGCGACGCGGGACGAGCATTCAATTGTCGCAACAACGCTGTTGCGGCGCCTTCAGACGAGGCAGGATTTTGACCGGTGATTAGGTTGCCATCAGTAATAACGTGCGATTGCCAATTCGCTGCTTTCGAAAACTTGGCGCCGTTTTTCTTCAGCATGTCCTCGACCAAAAAAGGCACTGCGTTTGTTAGTCCAGAAGCCGCTTCCTCGCTATTGGTAAACCCGGTGACCCTTTTGTCTTT
>JANMJR010000401.1:0-2780 GCA_031371465.1 Pseudomonadota bacterium | reverse complement strand
GTTATCTTATAGTGCAGTGCAACAATTTTCGCTTTTACTTTTTGTGGCGACTACAGGAGCGCGGTTGCGCTGATGACGATGCCGTCCGCGTCGGCGTACAGCCAATGGCCGGGCGTGAACTTCACGCCGCCGAATGCCACGGCAATGTCGCCTTCGCCACTACCCTTTCGTTGACTGCGTAGCGGGTGGGTGTTAAGTGCGCGTATGCCAACATCCATGGTTTGCATCGCCACGCTATCGCGCACACAACCGTAAACGACTACGCCGCTCCAATTGTTTTGCTGCGCCAACAAGGCCAATTGGTCGCCGACCAGGGCGCAGCGCAGGCTGCCGCCGCCATCGACGACGAGCACATTGCCTTTGCCGGGTGTTGACAGCGTTTGGCGAACTAAGGCGTTATCTTCAAATACTTTAAGCGTGCGGATTTGGCCGCAAAACGCTGCGCGGCCACCATACGCTATGAACATTGGCGTTACAATGCTAAGTTTGTCGCTATGCTCGTCGCACAGATCGGCGGTGGCGAAAGTTGTCATATTGCCATGCGGTTCAATTGTTGAATGATTTAGTATAACCGAGTTTAATGTATTATATAAGACATAAGACTTCCCTGCCAACTTACCCCCTCACGAAGGAGCTAACCATGACCCAACAGGTCAAAATCCCGAGCGTAGGCCAGAAAATAACGGTCAATGCAAACTTCACCCTGAACGTTCCGGATCAGCCGATCATCCCTTACCTGGAAGGGGACGGCATCGGCATTGATATCACGCCGGTGATGAAGAAAGTCGTCGATGCGGCGGTCGCGAAATGCTACGGCGGGAAACGCAAGATTTCTTGGATGGAAGTATATGCCGGTGAAAAATCCGTCAGGCTCTATGGCGAAAATGTCTGGTTGCCGCAGGAAACCCTCGACATCGTGCGCGAATACGTCGTATCGATCAAAGGTCCGTTGACTACCCCCGTCGGTGGCGGTATTCGTTCCATCAATGTCGCGCTGCGCCAGGAGTTGGATCTTTATGTATGCCTGCGTCCGGTGCGCTGGTTTACCGGCGTGCCAAGCCCGGTAAAAGAGCCGCATAAGACCAACATGGTGATCTTCCGCGAAAATTCTGAAGATATTTATGCGGGTATTGAATGGCAGGCTGAATCGGACGGCGCCAAGAAGTTGATTGAATTCTTGCAGAACGAAATGAAAGTGAAGAAGATTCGCTTCCCCGCCACCAGCGGCATTGGCATCAAGCCGGTTTCTCGCGAAGGCACGGAGCGGCTGGTGCGGCGCGCGATTCAATATGCCGTCACTAATAAGCGTAAGTCGGTGACATTGGTGCACAAGGGCAACATCATGAAATTCACTGAAGGCGCCTTCCGTGATTGGGGATATGCCCTGGCGCAGAAAGAATTCGATGCTGAATTGATAGATGGCGGGCCGTGGATGAAGCTGCCCAATGGCATTGTCATTAAAGACGTGATCGCCGACGCGTTTTTACAACAGATATTGTTGCGCCCGGACGAATACGACGTGATCGCCACGTTGAATCTGAACGGCGACTATATCTCCGATGCGCTGGCGGCCCAGGTGGGCGGCATTGGTATCGCCCCTGGCGCAAATCTTTCCGATACGGTTGCGATGTTCGAGGCGACCCATGGCACCGCGCCGAAATACGCCGGAAAAGATTACGTCAATCCCGGTTCACTAATCCTGTCGGCGGAAATGATGTTGCGCCACTTAGGCTGGATAGAAGCGGCGGACGCGATCATCCGCGCTATGGAAAAAACAATCGAAACGAAGGTTGTGACCTACGATTTCGCGCGGCTAATGCAGGGCGCGACTCAAGTTCCCTGCTCAAAATTTGGCGAGGCACTCATCTCCAATATGGGATGATCGATTAGTGAAACCACCCCTGCCTCAATTGCAAAGCACCGCGGTTGAGGCGAGGGCGTTTAATTCTCGTTAGTACGGGGTTGCGACGTTATTGCGGCGACTGAATGTTCGACGCTTGCTTACCCTTTGGACCTTGCGTGACCTCAAAACTTACTTTTTGACCTTCTTTGAGGGTTTTAAATCCCCCCATTTGAATGGCGGAGAAATGCGCGAACAAGTCTTCGCTCCCGTCGTCCGGGGTGATAAAGCCGAAGCCTTTCGAATCGTTAAACCATTTTACGGTACCAGTAGGCATGTATACATCCTTGCGAAAACTTATAAAAGGGGGTGTGAAACCCAACCATCGTTTGAACTTTAAGTCTCCCTAGGCCAACGGTGACGAACGAAAACCTGCGATAATCCAAACTCGCCAACATTTTTACGCCAACTGTTGATGATAAGTCAAGTAAAAACCTATTTTTTTGCGCTAAATGCGTGTAGGACTTGAAAAATTCCACCAGCTTGCCAAAATAAACAATACGACAGCATCACGCTCACGATAAATTTCTCGATGGCAGTCAAACGACAGGACGGTACGATCCTCGAGACGGCTAAGGCAAAGGTTAAGCCGCCGCCGTTATACAAGGTCGTGCTGTGTAACGATGACTTTACGCCTATGGAATTCGTGATTTTAGTCTTACAGAAGTTTTTTTTACTTCCGCTTGAACAGGCAACGCGTATTATGCTCAAAGTGCATACGGAAGGCCGTGGGGTATGTGGGGTTTACCCGCTGGATCTCGCGACGACCAAGGTGGATCAAGTTATGGCATATGCCAAGCAACATCAACATCCGCTGCAATGCGTGATGGAGGAAACATGATAGCGCAGGAGTTAGAAGTTAGTTTACACATGGCGTTTG
>JANMJR010000350.1:0-22877 GCA_031371465.1 Pseudomonadota bacterium | reverse complement strand
AACATTGGTTTCCGCGCAGACTTCTAGCGCACCGCCGGCGCGCAAGGCATTCACGTCATTCACCATCGATGCGCCCGCTTGAATCGCGACTTTCATCACGTCGGGTTTCATCGTATCGATCGAGATCGGAATGTTTTTGTCGCGCAACGCTTGTATTATCGGCAATACACGGCCTAGTTCCTCATCAATGCCAACGGGCTCCGCGCCAGGCCGAGTTGATTCGCCACCGATATCAAGAATATCCGCGCCCTCCTCGATTAATTGGTGGGCATGGTCAATTGCGGCATTAGCGGATATAAATTTTCCGCCGTCGGAGAAAGAGTCAGGCGTAACGTTCACCACACCCATGATGAGGGGTTTCGCGAGCAACAGATCGAAGCGACCGAGGACTAGTTTTCTCATTGCTGCAAGCGCTCAAGAGGTGAAGAGGGAACGTCAAAACCGCGTGGCTGGGCGATTTACTTTTCGCTTTTCACCCTTCACCTTTCACGGTGTCACGGCATCAACTGCCCGCCATTCACTTCCATGACCTGCCCGGTGACGTAGCCGGAAAGCGTGTCGGAGGCAAGATACAGATAAGCGCCATTGCATTCGTTTGCCGCGGCCAAACGCCCCATCGGAATGGTCGCCTTCAGCATGTCGAGTTGCGCTTGCGTGCTGTAGCGCTCATGGAATGGCGTGAGAATCACGCCGGGGGCGACGGCATTGACGCGAATGTTGTCTTTCACTAACTCCTTCGCCAGGCCGTGAGTGAAGGTGCTGACGAACCCCTTGGTCGAGGCGTACAACACGGCGCTGGGACCGCCGCCGGTGCGAGCGGCAACGGACGAGGTGTTGATGATGTTGCCGCCGCCCTGTTTGCGCATGTGCGGAATGGCGGCGCGGCTGGCGGCGACGACGGAGCGCATGTTTAGATGGAACAGATCATCGAGTAGCGCGTCGTCGGAATCGGCCACATTGCAGCGGCGCACCATGCTGCCGGCATTATTGATCAGCACGTCGATGCGGCCATAGTGATCGACGCATTGCTTGACGACGTTCTCGGCAACGCCACTCTTGGAAAGATCGCCCGCGATGGCAAAGGCGTCGCCACCTTTTCCCTTAATTGCAGCGACGACTTCGTCCGCTTCGGGCTTGCTCGAATTGTAGTGTACGGCAACTTTGGCGCCTTCCAGGCCAAACGCCTTGGCGGCTTCGGCGCCGATGCCGGTGCTGGAGCCGGTAATAAGCACTACTTTGTTTTTCAGATCGGGAATCATTCTCTCCTCCTATGCAATCCGGTGCGTAACGGCGCCGGACAAATCGAGATTCAAAAAGAAATACAGCGCCTCGTGGGCGCCGTATTATTTTAAACGATTACGCTGTGGCTATACTTCTTCTGCGGGCTTCGCTGTTGCCGTGATAGCTGCCTCGGGCGTATCGCCGCTGCTCGCCGCCGGTGGCGCCGGTGGCGGGCTTGGCTTCGGTGGACGTGGTGCGCGGCCAGCCATGATGTCGTCGATTTGCTCGGCGTCGATGGTTTCCCATTCCAGCAGCGTTTTAGTCATGGCCTCGACTTTGTCGCGATTGTCCTCAAGCAATTTACGCGCGAGGGCGTACTGCTGATCAATAATGCGGCGAATTTCTTCATCCACCCGCTGCATGGTCGCTTCGCTCACGCTTTGGTGATTGGTCACCGAACGGCCGAGAAATACTTCGCTTTCATTTTCGCCGTAGACCATGGGTCCGAGCGCATCACTCATGCCCCACTCGGTCACCATGCGACGCGCCATTTCAGTCGCCCGTTTGAAATCGTTGGAGGCGCCCGTGGTCATCTGGTTCATGAACACCTCTTCCGCGATGCGGCCACCAAACAGCACCGCGATATTATTCAGCAGCAGTTCGCGATCGTAACTGTAACGATCTTGAACCGGCAATTGCATCGTCACACCCAGGGCGCGGCCACGGGGAATGATCGTGACCTTGTGCACCGGGTCGGTGCGCGGCAATAACTTGGCGACGACGGCGTGGCCGGACTCATGATAGGCCGTATTGCGACGCTCCTCTTCCGGCATGACCAGGGAGCGGCGTTCCGCGCCCATGATGATCTTGTCTTTGGCACGCTCGAAATCCAGCATATCGACTAAGCGCTTACTACCACGGGCGGCGAATAGCGCGGCCTCGTTAACCAAATTCGCCAAATCGGCCCCGGACATTCCGGGGGTACCACGGGCGATGATGTCGGCCTTCACATCCGGCGCAATCGGCACTTTGCGCATGTGGACCAACAGGATTTGCTCACGTCCGCGAATATCCGGCAATGGCACCACCACTTGCCGGTCAAAGCGGCCCGGACGCAGCAACGCCGGATCCAGCACATCAGGACGGTTGGTGGCGGCAATGACGATGACACCGGCGGCGCCTTCAAAGCCGTCCATCTCGACCAATAATTGATTCAAGGTCTGTTCGCGCTCGTCGTTACCACCGCCAACACCCGCCCCACGCTGGCGGCCGACGGCATCGATTTCATCGATGAACACGATGCATGGGGCATTCTTTTTCGCCTGCTCGAACATGTCGCGAACCCGCGCCGCGCCGACGCCGACAAACATTTCGACGAAGTCAGAGCCGGAAATACTGAAGAACGGGACTTTCGCCTCGCCGGCAATGGCGCGCGCGAGCAAGGTTTTACCGGTGCCGGGCGAGCCGACCATCAACACGCCGCGCGGAATGCGTCCACCGAGCTTTTGGAATTTTTGCGGGTCGCGCAGGAACTCCACCAACTCGCTGACTTCTTCCTTGGCTTCATCCACGCCCGCCACGTCGGCGAACGTAACTTGGTTGGAATTCTCATCCAGCAGGCGCGCCCGGCTCTTGCCGAAGGAAAAGGCGCCACCGCGGCCGCCCCCTTGCATTTGGCGCATGAAAAACACCCAAACGCCGATGATTAAGAGGAACGGAAACCACGAGATGAATACATTCAACCAGAACGAGCGCTCTTCTTCGGGTTCGGCATCGATGCGCACTTTGTAATGGCGCAAATTGTCGATCATGAAAATGTCGCCGGGCGTATAGGTCAGAAAGCGCTTATCGTCATTGGACAGCCAACGAATAGTACGACCGTCCACCTTGGCGGAGCGAACCTGACCTTGCCTGGCCTGATCCATGAATTCCGAATAGGGCACCGTGTTGTTCGACTGCTGGCCACTGAATTGATTGAATAAAGTCATCAACACTAAGGCGATGATGAGCCAGATGCCGACATTCTTAACGAGGTTGTTCAACGTCGTTCCTTATAGCTAATTGATCCAATATCATAGTGTATTCCGATTGCTAGGGCAAAAGCCCGACGGGATACAAAATTTTACAATTCGGTCGCAGCAACCGGCCGCAGACCCCGCGCCAACAAATACAACTCACGACTTTCTTCGCGGGATGCCTTGGGCTTACGCGGCGCGACCTTGAGGAAAGTGCCAAACAACATCTGGCGAAATGCCTCAAAATCCGCGCCCTGAAAGACTTTAACCAGAAACGCCCCACTGGGTTTGAGCACTTGCTTGGCAAATTCCAATGCTTCTTCCGCCAAGTTAAACACGCGCGCCTGATCGGCGCTCGGAATACCACTCATGTTGGGGGACAGATCGCAAATCACAAGATCCACGCCGCCTTTCGGTAATTCTTTGCAAAACTCTGCCTGGATTTTCAAATCGGTGAAATCGCCTTGGAAAAAACTGACGTGGGCGAGACCCTGCATGGGTAGCAGATCAATCGCAAACACCTTTCCCCGCGCGCCGACACGCGCGCCTGCCACTTGCGACCAGCCACCAGGCGCGGCGCCAAGGTCGACGACGAACGTTCCGGGCAAAAGGAGCTTGTCGCGCTCGTTGATTTCCAACAACTTATACGCCGAGCGTGAACGATAACCCTCGCGTTTCGCAAGCTGCACGTATGTGTCATTGATGTGGCGCTGCATCCACACTTTACTAGAGGGTTTAAGCGGCATCCATTACAATCGCGTCATGATCAATCTCACTCCAACTCAGCGCCGCTTCCTGCGCGCCCAAGCCCATCATTTACAACCCGTTATCATGATTGGCAACGCGGGACTCAGCGCCGCCGTCAAAAAAGAAATCGATCTTGGCCTGCGCCATCACGAACTCATTAAAATCAAAATCTCGGGTGACGATCGAGATGCCCGAGAAAAGATACTAACTGAAATATGCGACGACCTTGCTGCCGCGCCGGTGCAGAATATCGGCAAGACCTTGATCGTGTACCGCGCAGCGGAAGAACCGAAGATCGAATTGCCTAAATAGGCATGCCTGAAGAAGCGCATGGATACTTAATTACAGGCCATGCACATTGTAGCGCCGCACTGGTACTGCCTCCCAGGAAACCGAGTCATCAATTTCTGGGCTCCTCCCAAAATACACAGATGTGTCTTTCCCGCGAAAGCGGGAATCTATAGCACCGTTGCAATTACAAACGCCAACTAATTTGCGGCGCTAGGAATATCTAACATCCAAAATCTCATACTCCCGCACTCCGCCCGGCGCCATCACTTCGACCACATCGCCTGCATATTTTCCAATTAGCGCACGGGCGGTCGGCGAGCTAATGGAAATTTTTCCCTGCTTGATGTCCGCCTCGTCTTCGCCGACGATTTGATAGGTCACCGCCACGGCGCCCGCCATATCTTGCAGCTCGACTGTGGATGCAAACACACAACGGCCGTCGGGATCGATTAAGGTTGGATCAATAATCTGTGCATTTGAAAGCTTGGATTCCAATTCTTGAATGCGGCCCTCGATAAAACTTTGCCGCTCCTTCGCGGCAGCATATTCCGCGTTCTCGGATAGATCGCCGTGGGCACGCGCCTCGGCAATTGCCTGAACAATGCCGGGCCGACCCACGGTCTTGAGTTGATTTAACTCACCGCGCAGCAATTCCGCGCCGATCACGGTCAATGGAAATTTTTGCATAGTCCTACCTTTAGCTTGTAATTATGTGAGACTCGCGTGAAGCGCTTGCAGACTGTAGACATCAATTTCACTCATCTGCTGCATGCCCAGACACGCCGCGCGCGCGCCGGATAGCGTGGTGTAGTACGTTACTTTGCCTTGTAAAGCAGCGTTGCGGATGGACCAGGAATCTTGAATCGCGCGGCGGTTATCTTCCACCGTGTTCACGATCAAGCTGATCTCGTTATTTTTGATCATATCGACGATGTGCGGACGGCCTTGCGCCACTTTGTTCACTGGCGTGACGACGATACCCATCTCGGCCAAATAAGCCGCCGTGCCACGCGTGGCAACGAGCTGAAAGCCAAGCTGGACAAGGGTCTTGGCGATATCGGTGACGCGCGGGCGATCCTCGTTTTTAACGCTGATGAAGGCTTTGCCCTTCTTTGGCAACTTCACGCCGGCAGCGAGTTGCGATTTCACAAATGCTTCGGCGAAGGTCTTACCGACGCCCATCACTTCGCCGGTCGATTTCATTTCCGGGCCAAGGATGGTATCAACGCCGGGAAATTTGATGAACGGAAAGACCGCTTCTTTCACTGAGTAGTAATGCGGGATCACTTCGACTTTGACGCCCTGCGCTTGTAAAGTTTGTCCGACCATGCAACGCGCAGCGATCTTGGCGAGCGGTACGCCTGTGGCTTTCGACACGAAGGGTACAGTACGCGAGGCACGTGGATTCACTTCCAGTACATAGACGATTCCATCTTGGATCGCAAACTGCACGTTCATCAGCCCAATGACGTTCAGCGCCTTAGCCATGGCAATCGTTTGGCGCTTGATTTCCGCTTGGACTTCAGGCGACAAACTGTAAGGTGGCAGCGAACACGCTGAGTCCCCGGAATGCACGCCTGCTTCTTCGATGTGCTCCATAATGCCGCCAATGAGAACGTCGGCGCCATCCGACACAGCGTCGACGTCAACCTCGGTCGCATCGTTCAAAAAACGATCGAGCAAGATCGGCATACGCTCGGGGAATGTTTTCGACATCACCATCGCGTCGCGCATGTAACGCTCGAGATCGGACTCCGCGTGAATGATTTCCATGGCGCGGCCACCGAGCACGTTGGATGGACGCACGACCAGTGGATAACCCAGCTCGCGCGCAAAGGTGATCGCATCGTCAGCGTTTCGCGCCGTGCGATTCGGCGGCTGGCGCAGGCCGAGTTCGTGCAGCAGTTGTTGGAAACGCGCGCGATCTTCGGCGCGATCGATCGAGTTGGGGCTGGTGCCAATAATCGGCACGCCCGCCGCCTCCAAGCCCGGCGCAAGTTTCAACGGCGTTTGGCCACCAAACTGAACGATCACGCCGTCTGGCTTTTCTTTGTCGATGACTTCGAGCACATCTTCTAACGTGAGCGGCTCGAAATACAAGCGATCGGACGTGTCGTAATCGGTCGAAACGGTTTCCGGATTGCAGTTGACCATGATGGTTTCATAGCCGTCTTCGCGCAACGTCAACGCCGCATGCACGCAGCAATAATCGAACTCGATGCCCTGCCCAATCCGATTGGGTCCGCCGCCCAACACCATGATCTTTTTGTTGTTGGTCGGGTTCGACTCGCATTCTTCTTCGTAGGTCGAATACATATAGGCCGTGCTGGTCGCAAACTCCGCGGCACAGGTATCAACGCGCTTGTACACGGGCCGGATGTTCAGCGCGTGTCGCTTTGCGCGAACGTCCTGCTCGGTTGATTTAACCAGATGGGCAATGCGCCGGTCGGCAAAACCTTTGCGCTTGAGCGCACGCAACTCATCGGCATCGATATCGTCCAGCTTACGTTTTTCCAGATCGAGTTCGATGTCTACAATCTCCTTGATCTGTGACAAAAACCACGGATCGATCTTGGTATAGTCGTAAATTTCTTTAAGCGTCATGCCCACGCCAAACGCATCGGCCACGTACCACAGACGTTCGGCGCGCGGATAGGCAAGTTCGTCGCCGATCTTTTCCATATCGACGGTCTTAAGATTGAAACCATCGACGCCGACCTCAAGCCCGCGCAACGCCTTTTGCAACGATTCTTGGAACGTGCGGCCCATGGCCATGACTTCGCCGACGGACTTCATCTGCGTCGTCAGTCGATCGTCAGCCTGCGGAAATTTCTCGAACGCGAATCGCGGTACTTTGGTCACCACATAGTCGATAGTCGGCTCGAACGATGCCGGCGTCGCGCCGCCGGTGATGTCGTTGCGCAACTCATCGAGCGTGTAGCCCACGGCTAATTTTGCGGCGACTTTGGCAATGGGAAATCCGGTCGCCTTCGATGCCAGCGCCGACGACCGCGACACACGCGGATTCATCTCGATGATGACCATGCGGCCGTTTTCTGGATTGATGCCGAACTGCACATTAGAACCGCCGGTCTCCACACCGATCTCGCGCAAGCACGCGATCGAAGCGTTGCGCATGATCTGGTATTCCTTGTCCGTCAGGGTTTGCGCCGGCGCGACGGTAATAGAGTCGCCGGTGTGTACGCCCATGGGATCGAGATTTTCGATGGCGCAGACGATGATGCAGTTATCTTTTTTGTCGCGCACCACCTCCATCTCGAACTCTTTCCAGCCGATCACGGATTCTTCGATCAGCAATTCCTTGGTGGGCGAGGCCTCAAGCCCACGCTCGCAAATCGCCATGAATTCTTCTTGGTTGTAGGCGATGCCGCCGCCGGAACCACCGAGCGTGAACGAAGGCCGGATAATGGTCGGATAGCCCACCATGGCCTGAACTTGCATCGCCTCTTCCATGGAATGCGCCAATGCGGAACGCGGCGAATCCAAGCCGATCTTGGCCATCGCGTGTTTGAATTTTTCGCGATCTTCCGCCTTGTCGATGGCCTCTTTGGTCGCGCCGATCATCTGCACGTTGTATTTTTCCAGCACGCCATGCTTGGCCAGATCGAGCGCGCAGTTCAGCGCCGTCTGCCCGCCCATGGTCGGCAGCAGCGCATCAGGACGTTCCTTGGCGATAATCTTCTCGATCACTTGCCAGGTGATCGGCTCGATGTAGGTCACGTCCGCCATGTTCGGATCGGTCATGATGGTGGCGGGATTGGAATTCACCAAAATGACTTTGTAACCCTCTTCGCGTAGCGCCTTACATGCCTGCGCACCCGAGTAGTCGAACTCGCACGCCTGGCCGATAATAATCGGGCCGGCGCCGATGAGGAGGATGGATTTTATGTCGGTGCGTTTTGGCATTTAGTCTTCGCTTACTACGAAACCGATAGGGCGGTTTTTCTTATGTTGATGCGGGCTCATAAGGGCGCGAATCGCGTCGAATACCATTTTGAACTGCTCGTCATACTTTTCTTCCAATATCTCCAGTTTCTTCGCAAGATCCCGATTGGTCTCCAGCAATTTGCGTATTCGTACAAATATGCGCATGATCTCGATATTCACTGCAACAGCGCGATTGCTTCTAAGAACGCTCGAAAGCATCGCTAAACCTTGTTCGGTGAAAACATAGGGAAGATAACGAGCGCCACCCCAACTTGAGATCACAAATTGTGATTTCAAGTGTGTAACCTCTTGAGAATTAAGCTGAAACATGAAGTCAATCGGGAAGCGTTCAATATTGCGCTTAACTGCCTGCATGAGAACTCCCGTCTCAATTTCGTAAAGAGCAGCCAAATCGCTTGCGAGCATGACCTTTTGCCCACGAACCAAAATAATTCGCGAGGCGATTTCATCAGTGACGGTCGCGTCACCTCTAGGCGTTGACGTCGATTTGGCGCTAACCAACTTTCGCCCTCATCATCTTCACGAACCGATCAAACAAATAACCGACTTCGTGAGGCCCGGGGCTTGCCTCCGGATGACCTTGAAAACTAAACGCAGGCACATCGGTCCGCTCAATACCTTGCAAGCTTCCGTCGAACAACGAGCGATGGGTCGCGCGCGCATTGCCCGGCAAAGTTTTTTCGTCGACCGCGAAACCATGGTTTTGGCTGGTGATATACACGCGGCTCGTGTCCAAATCCTGCACCGGATGATTGGCGCCGTGGTGGCCGAATTTCATCTTGATGGTTTTCGCGCCGGAGGCCAGGCCGAGCAATTGGTGGCCGAGGCAGATGCCGAAGGTCGGCGTGTGAGTTGCAACGATTTCTTGTATCGCTTTAATCGCGTAATCGCAAGGTTCCGGATCGCCCGGACCGTTGGACAAGAACACGCCATCGGGTTTGAGTGAAAGCGCGCTCGATGCCGGCGTTTGCGCCGGCACGACGGTGAGACGGCAACCGCGCTCGGTGAGCATGCGCAAAATATTATTTTTCACGCCGTAGTCATAGGCGACCACGTGCAGAGGCGCGTCCTTACTGGCTTTGAAGCCAACGCCCAATTCCCACACGCCTTCGCGCCACTCAAATGGTTTGTTACAACTCACGACTTTCGCCAGATCCATGCCGGCTAATCCGGGAAACCCACGCGCAAGCCTCAACGCCTCATCCAAATCGATTTTTCCCGCCATGATGCAACCGTTTTGCGCGCCTTTTTCCCGCAGGACTCGCGTTAAGCGTCGCGTATCAATATCCGCAATGCCCAGCACTTCAGCGGCGCGCAAATAGCTCGACAAATCTTGTTCACTGCGGAAATTGCTCGCCATTCGCGGCAAATCGCGAATCACTAAACCGGCCGCGAAGATGCGATGGGATTCGACGTCCTCGCGATTAATGCCGGTGTTGCCGATATGAGGATAAGTCAGCGTAACAATCTGGCCGCAGTAGGATGGGTCCGTCAGAATTTCTTGATAGCCGGTCATGGCGGTGTTAAACACCACCTCACCAACAGAATGACCTTCAGCGCCAATGGAAGCGCCGTGAAAAATCGAGCCGTCAGCAAGTACTAGAACGGCGGGCTCGTGGTGCAAGGTCATTTAGGCTCCGATGCAAGACCCCGAAAGACATATCTTTATTTTAAATCGGGGCGAAAACTCAGTACGCAAAAAAACGGGAAAGGTCTCGTGACCGTTCCCGTTTTCTTATTTGTCGGATTCTACCGCAAATGGGCGGTTAGGGCAATCGCGCGAAAAGCAAACAGCATTGACCTGACACCACTAAGCCGTTGGTTTTAATCCATCGGCATGATGACTTTTGTGGCTTCAGACGTGGCGTTTTTGTCGCGCTAACGCCGTATTCTGCGTCCCAACGGCGACGGCAATGCTCGTAACGTCAGCGCATTTGTGCGGCCGTCTTTCGAACTCGCTATCACAACCATCGCCGCCACAGCCCACCCACATGACCCGCGCTTTAAGCGATCACGATACAACGGTTGGCTTGGGAGCCGCATGGATAGGGCGCTGTAAGGCATACCACGCTGGGAGGCAAGCTGATTGGACCTGCTGGCATAGGGAAAATTTCGCCGCCATAGCGAAGTACTAGACTATTACGCAAAGCGCGGTATGATTGCCAATCAAGTCAATTTCCGCCGGGTAAACCTGTGAGCGAGTCACACTCAGAAAACATGCGCGCCGTCGGCGCGACCGTCGCGCAAAGCGCGGGGCAACGGCAATTCGCCGCTCTGCCCGCCAAGCCAACCCTGCCGGACATCTTGTTACATCGCTTGCACGTTCCCTGGTTCGGCATGCCCATCGCCGCTGCGCGCCACGGCGTGCAATGCGCAACGTTGGCGCTGCAAGCCGGCTGCGACGAAGAAACCATTTTGGCTTGCCTGCTGCACGACACCGGCCTCGCCGTGAACCGCCCCGACCACGGCTGGTGGGGCGCTCAACTGGTCGAGCCCTACGTCTGCGAGCGCGTGACATGGGCGATCCGCTATCACCAAGCGCTACGTTATTTCGCCGACCCCTCCGTAGGCTACGAGTATCCGGAAATGTACGTGCAAATGTTCGGCAAAGATCACAAACCCGCCGCCTACATCGAAACGGCGTACAAAGAAGCCCTCGCCCACCGCTGGTACCTCACCGCGCGCCACATCACCATGTACGACGACTACAGCTTCGATCGCACCGCACCGATCAACCTCGATCCGTTCAGAGAAATTATCGAAAGGCATTTCAAACAACCTCCCGAGGGGCTCGGCAACGACAACAGCCCCACAAGCCATATGTGGCGCACGATTATCGATCCGAACAAATTGCTTTAGCGCCTAATTTTCTAACGCGACCCTTCTCTATCCTACTTGACCAAGTGGGGATTCAACTCGGAAATCAGAATAGTATTCAGTCATGGTCAGCTTGCACCCGCCACCGATGCGAAGTGCGAGATGCTAAGACACAAACGACAATCCGGTTGAAGTGTGAGGGTACTGGCCTAGTTTTCGCAAGGAGCAAATCATGTATGCAAAGCAATTTTATTTAGGAGTCGCAATCATTTCCGCCGCGGCATCCGCTCAGGCCATTGCCGAAGCGGCCAACCCGCTTCAGCCCAGCTATTACTGGAGCAACACGCCGGAAGCCCAAGCCATAAATTCCGACGCAAAGCCGTACGTCGATAGCCGCAATCCATTAAGCCCGGCCTACGCGCGCATCGACGTCGACCCGAAATGGCAACCGGCGGTTTACTCGGTGAGCCCGGGTTATCGCGATAGTAACAATCCACTGCATCCGAGTTTTAAGCGGTAGTGGCGGGACGGATGGGCTGATGGTTGGCCCATCCGTTTATCGGCAATTGGCTAGAAGGCGCATAGATACTTGACCTACAAGCATACGCTGCCGGGACCGGGTAGCCCTAGGCTAGCCACTGACCTAGAGCCAAGCAAGCTCAGCGGCGCTTGCGGCGTGGTTAGAACGAGCGACGTAGCGAGCGTCGCCGCAATCGATCATGCGTTACGTTCAAGCTCGTTTGAAAATCGGTCGGCTTAACGATCGATCAAAATCTTGAACGACTTTTTGTTTGGCAGCCGATAGGTTTCGAAATCGTTAAAATCAGTTGTCGCAATCAAGTTAGTTTGTTTTCTCGTCGCGAGCCAAACGAGCGACGCGCCAGCAAAATCCACCTCGCGATCTGAATATCGATCCATCCAACGTCCTATGGGTTGCAGATCGTCTAGACCGAAATCCTCGACCTCTATTACGCTAGAGGCCAGCCACTCGAACAACGCATCGCGGTTGCGAATCAGCGCGAAGGTACACTCGGTGACAACAGGCCAGGTAGTAAACAGCCGATCGGTGCCGCGCAGCTCAGCGAAGAAACTCTCGGCTCTGGCATGAAATCGGTCAGCCGGATCCAGCAGACCAATAATCGCACCGGTATCAACGAGAATATTTCGCACAAACTGCGTCCCGCATGGCGTCTCTAGAGCGCTTGGTCGGCGTACGAGACGCTTCCGGGGCGAGTTTTAATTGTTGATAGACGGCGAAAGCTGGGTGACCTTGTTCTTGCGCCTGCCCCAACAACGCGATAATCCCACGCTCGATCGCCTGGGTCTTAGTAATATTGTTGGCTCTGCAGAAACGCTCAAGCGCGGCAACCGTCTTACGATCTAGTCTTGCGGATGTGGTCATGATTGTCTCGAAACTGTATTACGATAGTGTAACACTAGTATCGATGGCAACACTAGTCAACCATTGTCATTGCAGGCCGTGGGGAGGCGTCACTGTCGCGAGCAGGTGTTCCTTCGCGATATTAATCGGCGGCGGATTTTTGCCGCGCCGATCGCAGCGAAACTGACGGGCGCGGCGCACTACTAAAGCGCTGAGGTGTTCGTCGGCGCGCTGATCGTTTGTCTGAGCGCGTTCGATATCTACGAAGCAGTGGCTTGATTACGCTTTCCAACAAATGCGATGAAAAAGACTGCGACTCACAATTCCGGAAGCTTCTGGAAAAAACTAATACTGGGCGCAAAAAAATACTCGCCACCCAACATATTGATACAACTTTTGAAATCAAAAGCTCGCTTGTGGCTACTACCCCAGCTTGTGGGCCACTTCGGAGGCGTTCGCTTGCCTTGTGCGGAAATAGGATCGCTGCCAACTTCCTTTGCTCCCGGCGGATGCCAGCTATCGTTTGCCCATGATCCCTGAAGCACTTCGAACTGATTCACGATACTGCTTTGGTAACACATAAACAAGACACCGACGCCCGTCTCAGGATGCTCTTGCAGCTGACCTTCAACGTTTGCGGCGGGCTTACGGTCGTCATATGTTATCGATCGCCTTATAATTGAGCGAGTTGCTTCAGTCTTTAGCGCTTCTTTGCGATCGCCGAAGCCAGGGGCGCCTCTTGGGTTCATTTTTCGAATGTGGGCGGCTACCGGACACCGACTCCCCTCAGGATCCTCTACATAGTTAAAGTTGTTTAGATCGGCGCCCTTATAGCTCGGTGCTGCTTGCGCTGCCAAAGGCGTGCCATCCCGAAACCTTCCAACAACGAGTGCAGCTGCGTATTCCTCATCGGGATTTTGATTAGAAAGCTCGATTGAGAGTTCCTTTTGCATCTTGAAGAATTCCTTTACGTTCTGCTCAAGCTTGCGAAAGACAAGGTAGCTACCATATCCTTCGTCGTTCCCGCCGGGGCACGGCGTGAGCGCGACAGCTAAGCCAAAAGGAGCTGGCCATGCGCGTGGCCCTTCGACCGTATCTTTCGCATGCCCATCTCGTTGAACGAATGCCGGTGTACTAATTCCGTCCACGAAACCAAAATGCTCGATGCGTTTATTGTCACGAAATTTTACTTGGCCCTTTTCCTTATGCGCAATTTCAACCGACGCCGGCAAACTAGCCAAGAAAACCTTAACAAAGTCGCCTAATTTATCGTTATCGTCATGCGCGAGAATGACAAGTGCATGTAAATCTTGATTGAACTTTGGTTCTGCCCATGTTGTGGGTTCCGGATCCTTTAGAAGGATCGGCCCGCGGGCTTTGAGTCCATCTCTGAATGCTTGATCGGAGGGCATGAGGTTGTTATTAATGCCAAGAGCCTTATATCCCGACGCGCTCAACAACACGCTACGAAATATTTCGCCAACATCTTTTTTTAGCTGTGAATACGTGGACGAATCACGCAGCAATTCCGACTGCTCGCGCAAGAATTTTCGGGTCGACGCGGTGTCACCTGTAAACCTCAAAAACAAATGCTGGGCGAAGTTCTTTCGGTGAGAATTGATAACATTTCCTTGGAGATCTTTGAGAAACACCTCGTCGTCGGACGAAAGATTGTTTGGATTCAACAGTCGATTTAGATTGATATCCATGACTTTCCAGCCTTTTAGAGAATAAGTAGTATCATGTTTTAGATTGTGGATACGTCGTATCCGACCAGCGTGTTGGCCTGCAAGAAATTAAGAGCCCATCACTTAAAACAATTTTTCTTTAAACCAACATCGTCGCTCGCGAAATGTCACCGCGAGTAATTCCATGCGCAGGGGCAAGCGCGCATTCAAGTCGTATTCCAGTGATTGCCATTGGTCATGATATAGGCGCCAACCATGTCATCGGCGTCCTGATAGGTCACCCACGCGACTGAGTCCAAGCGAATCAGCTTTTTTACTAGCCTATCTACGGGCGCAGCGTTGAACCCCCCGTTTACGATTCGGGCGTTGGGCAAGAAACCGGTTCTGGACGGTTCGGAATCAAAAAACAGCGTAAATGCACGAACCTTATTGGGATTGTCGCCATTAAGAAGCCCCTGCAAATAATCAATCTCTCCTTGTGTAAGCGGCTCGCCCGTGGGTGTCAAAATAGCTGGCATAACATTTCTCCTTGGTTAAAAGTACAACGAAAGCCGCCCAGTGATTGTCCTCTCCGGGACAAATCGTAGATTTAACGGCTGCGAAGATAGAAAACTCAAATCTCGGTAGTTAAACCGTTTGTCAAAAAGATTGTTAGCTTCCAGGGTGAAAACTCCGCGGCGGTTGGGTAAACGGTAGCCGAAGGCAATACCCGCAAGGGTAAAGCGGTTGTTTTCGATCTCGCCTAGAATCGGAGTCGTATTCGTAATATTTTGACGAATATGTTCAACCTTAAACTTACAAAAAAAGCCTGACGTCCAAAAAAGATTAATGCCCAACGTAACGGAATCAGTCGACACGCGGCTTGGTGTGAATCCATCTATCGCGTCTTGGACCGATAGCTTCAATTCCTCGCGAAACGCACTTAGCGCTACCGCAGTTTTATTATTCGGCGTCCAATTCAGATAAGTCCCGAATGAGTTTTCAGTAGCTTCCTCAAATCTAGGGTTGGTAAGCTGTTCGAGCGCAAAGGAAAATCTCCTGCGGCTCGCTTCTAGCCCACTTTTTAACGACGATGAGATCTGGGCATCTATTGCCGCCGCCACTTTACGCGAAATGGAGCCATTGCTATCGTCCGAATACTGACTGAATCCCAGAATCTGGCTTGGTTCCAGGGTTTGATCTGCAATCAGTGCGGGTTTGACGGATTTAAATCCGGCAATTCGAAGCGATAACCGGGACGACGGCGTTACCATTAGACCCAGTTTTGGATTTACTCTGCGCACTTCGAGCTGACCTTGTTTCAGGTCGTCGAACGACAGCCCCGATACGAGCTGTATTTGCTCTCCTAAACGGGCGTTAACAAGAGCGTAGGCGTTTTGTCGTCTGTCCTTGGTTTTTGTATCACATGAAGGAAAAAAACACGGTTCGGGTTCGAATCTAAATGCTAGGCGGTCGGAAGCGTCAAATGCACCTAAGCCAGCGATAATCTTAGTTCGCTCCATCTGAACTATGTACTGACCTTCTAGTTGATTTCCTTCGACTGTTCCGAGGGCAATCAGATGCGTATCCGGTCCGAAGAGATCAGGGAAAATCGAGTCTTGCTGCCTTTTCGCGTGTATGAATGACACCAATACATCGGATCTTGGGGAGGCCGAATAGTGAACTCCGAACCGAGCAACATCATGTTCTACAGAATCGCGAAACCCTGGAGAAAACACATCGGGGCTGCCGCTGAAAGAAATATCGCCATTTTCGGTCTTGCGTCGACGTAACTCTAATTGGAGATCCCAGCTAGGGCTAGCGCGGAGTTGTACAAAAGCGTTAACCGCGTCGTGTCGCACATCGCTATTCTGTCGAAAACCGTCGGTTTCATAGTGAAATTGACCGATGCTAAATGAGATACGTCCCGACAATCCAGAAAAGATTAACTCATCGCCCAAGGTTGCCAAGTTTCCAACAAGCCCTGATACCTTTGCCTGAATACGGTCCCTTTCGAATAAAGTACCGTATTCATTAAAGCCCGTCCGCGAGGGGCTATCGCGCGTCAAAAGCGCGAGTTCTCGAAAACCAATCTGCGGTGGCACCGGTTCAGAATTCAAGGGCTGCAAAAGTTGGGCTTGAAGTAGTTCACTAACTCGAACTATTTCCTGCCTGCCTTGGTGTCCAAAGGCGTCGGACAAGAAACGATGAGCTGAGGAGTTTGAGGGGTCATCTACAATTGACTTTACAGCTTCGAGTTGCGCCAGTTGTTCGAAGCCCAAGTCGTCGAAGGTACGCATGCGGCTCGCACTCTTTGCCGCGACGTCTCGATCAAGGGACAGTTTTGATCGATAAGGTGCTCGATTCTCATTTCGCTCGACGGACACTTGCAGGTCTTGTAGTGCTTCCACCGGCAGGTTCTTGGTCTGTTTCCTTATCGCGTCATAAAAATAGGGCGTGGGATCTTTTGGGTCTCGGTCTTTGGCTAAGTCCAACTGCCTCCCAGCGATAGAATCGCGCCCCTCCTCATAGTAGGCTTTTCCGAGATAACTGCGGATAAGAGAGTTCTCAGGATCGAGGCCGGAAGCGATTTCAATGTGCTCCCGTCCGTCTTGAAGGCGTCCTTCTCTAATGGCCGCCAGCCCAAGCCCCAGTCGAGGTAGCGGGTCAGCTTGATCCAGTTCAATCGCCCGGTTAAAGCTCTTTTTCGCGGCGGCTATGTCGATTCGAGTCAGACTAGCAAAACCCAAAATCGATTGTGTTCGGGCCAAGTTCGGATTAAGTTTGACCGCATTTTCTCCTGCGTCCTTTGATTTGTCGTAATTTGGGATCGAGAGTTCGAGTTCCGCTACCCTAGCCCAAGCTAGCGCGTTGCTGGTGTCTCGCTCTGAGGCTTCTCGCGCGGACTTCAAGGCCTCTTCGATTTTAAAGTTTGCTTGTAACGCATATGACAGGGCGATTCTCGCCGTTGCGGACCGCTCGTCGAAACTGACGGCTTGGTTGGCAAGCGCTAGGGCTTTGTCCTTGTCGTTTCTGACAATGGCGATGATGGCCTTCAGGCTTAACGCATCGGGGTTGTTCGCGTTTTCGCTCAATGCCCACTCGATATCCGGCTCGGCTTCATCGGCGCGCCCAACTAGCAGCAACAAACCCGCGCGATAGCTGCGATAGTCGGCATTGCGTTCTACTTCCGGGATCGCCTCCAGGCTTTCGATAGCGTCGGTGATTTTGCCTTGGCTATACAACTCGTACGATGCCGCGAGATTCTGGCCGCCAGTACGAGATCTCGGATCGAACAGCGGCGGGTAGTAGAGCGCCCATTGCACCGCGTCTCTGGGTTTAATGGTCAGCGTCTTTTGCGGCGCTTGGCCTTTTTTAGCGGTTGCGGCTTCGTTGTCTGTCAGCAGCAACACGCCTTGCTCGTTGCTGACGTTGACCTTACCTTCGATCACCGCGACGCGCGCTTCTTCGCTATCGACGCCCACGTAAAATTCCGTGCCTTCCACCGCTGCATTCATATAAGGTGTATTCACCTTGAATGGCTTGGGCGTTCGGGTGATGACGTGGATCGCGCCTTGGATCAATTCGATCAGCGTCGGCTCTTTTTCGGAGATCGCCTGCTTTAACTGAAAGATGGTGTTCTGGTCCAGCGGAATCGTCGTTTCATTCGGCAGGCGCAATACGGCGCGGCTCTTTGCGCCTACGCGGACGGTGTCGCCGACGCAGAGGAGATCGTTGAGTTTTGCTGGTTCCAGCGCGGCGCTACCGACTACACTCCAGGTTACGTTGCCTTGCACGGAGACAACCCTCGTAGCCGCCGGCGCCACGCAGCGCTCGGCAGCAAATACAACAATCACCGGCTGAAAACCGCCGATGCCGATTAGGCACAACACGATAGAATGAATTGAGTACGCGCGGGCTTGGCCGTTAGCCCGATTGATGTTGCGCGCTGACGAACTTCCCCGACACATGGCGCTTGCTTGGGCCTCCCACCCAGTTAAGGCCAGCAGCTTACTTGCCAGCCGTTTCGTGATTCCCATGACGAATTTGAACGTCATCACGCAGCACACCACTACTGAACTTGTTATGAGCCTCCATTGAACCATCGTTTCCTCCCCGAAACAATATGTCAAACGGCCTATGTCGAAAGTAGTAGATTTCGATCGGCCTAAGCCAAAAGATATAGATGCGTCGGTGAAAATATTACACCTGTTCAATCCGCCTGCGCTAGTCTTAGTCTTTTGGGCGTTGTCGTGGCATCGCCGTGACCACTCGCTCCGCGTTTCCTTTTCGTCCAATACAATTCTTTTTATTTAGCCCTTCATATCCTACTTGAGCAGGTGGGGATTTTTTAATCTCGCGTGGTTAAAGTGTCCTGCATACGCATTGAATGTGTCGAGGGTGACGATGAATGTGCAAAGTGCTCGGTTTGCGGGCGGCAGAAAATTTCCACGGTGCATAAACCGGCAACGGTGTCATCCCTCCCTTTTACAACGGGTGGCTGGGCGAGTTTTAGTGGCGCCCGCACACCATCATCACTCGAAAATCCCTCTCGATCCCCTTTTAGAAATGGGCGGAGTGATTGGGCGCCGATCGCACGTGTTTAGTCGAGGTTCATGGAGAAAGGTACGCGATGCCTAGGAAATTGAAATCAATTCTGTATTCGGCTATCGGGCTGGGTTGGCTCTTAACATGTATTTGTCTCACGGCACTCGCCGGCGAGAAAATGTCCGGTCGGGCGGTTTTTTTGGCGACGCCACCCACGACGATTCCCATTGGCGCAAGTGAAGACGAGCATGTGCTGCGTCATGCGGTGGAGCGTGGCGCCCAGATGGAACTCAGCGGCGCCGATTGGCTCAAAGATTGTTCCGTGCTTCGAACCGGCTCGTGCGATTTAGTGCGCGGCCGCGGCTCTTGCTACGGTTACCAAATTTGGGTCGCGCCGAACGGCGATCGTTTGGTGGCGAAATATAGCGGCGTGGTTTTGCCCGACGCCAACAGCGATAAAAAACCGCCGGATACGCTCCTGCGCGGGACGTGGGTTTACGTCAAAGGGTCGGGAATTTACGCGGGTGTCAAAGGCGCCGGCGTCTATAGTGGTAAATATCGATCCGCGACCGAGTACGAGTTGGAATGGAGCGGAGAAATCGAGCGCCGCGTTAACGCCGAACAACAAAAAGGTGAATAACATGACTCATGAAGCATTGATGCAACTGGTGGGCAGCTTGTTTTCCATCGCCGCAACCTTGACCGGTCAACCGCTGATTTCCGATGCCTTGCCCGAGGTTCACCGGGTTCCCCACGCGCAGATCGAAGCCATGGTCTGCCAACAAACCTGCCGCGTTCGCGCGATCTACATCCCGCACTTGGGCATCTACATGGATGACAACTTGGATATTGAGCACAACGAATTCGATCGCTCTATTTTGTTGCACGAGTTGGTCCACCACGCGCAGGCGGTGATGGGAAAGTATGAAGACGTCTCGCTATGTAATAGCTGGAAATCGAGCGAGGTGGAAGCCTATGCGATTCAAGATGCCTATCTCGCCGGCGTCGGTTCGTCCCGGCGCATCCCGCCAGGCATCGCGCAGTTGTTGCTGCGCTGCCCATAGATTTTCTTCGGGCACTGACCGGACAGCCTCGCCCTGCTGGCCCTCCAAGGCCATCCATGCCAGGCGCCGCGCCCCTATTGCCGCGTGGCGCAGGCGCTCAACGCTGATTCATTCCCCTAAATAGGCCGCACGAACCTTTGGATCGTGCAATAGCTCGTGTGCGGGTCCGGTGAGCGTGATCGATCCGCTTTCCATCACGTAGCCGCGCGAGCTGACTTCAAGCGCAAGCTTGGCATTTTGTTCGACCAGCAGAATCGTCACACCTTGGTCGGCGATGCGCCGCACGGTAGCGAAAATTTTCCGCACCATGATCGGCGAGAGTCCCATGCTCGGTTCGTCTAGCAACAACAGTTTCGGCTTGCCCAGCAAGGCGCGGCCGATGGCGAGCATTTGTTGTTCGCCGCCCGAGAGCGTGCCGGCCAATTGATCTTTGCGCTCGAATAGGCGCGAGAATATTTCGTAGACTTGCGCAAGCTCTTGTCTGATCGCCACGTCATCGTTGCGACTATAAGCCCCCATCAGCAAATTATCTTCCACCGTGAGGCGGCTGAACACGCCGCGCCCTTCGGGAACCAGCGCCAAGCCTTTGCGGATCAAGACATGCGATGCGATGCCGTCGATGCGCGTGCCGCCGTAGGTGACAGTGCCACCCGCCGGTTGATGCATACCGGCCAAGGTTTTCAGTGTGCTGCTCTTACCCGCGCCATTGGCGCCGATCAATGCGACTAATTCGCCGGCTTCGATGCGAAGATCAATGCCCTTCACCGCTTGTATGCCGCCATAGGCGACCTTCAATCCGCTTACTTCGAGCAGGCTCAATGGGCCGTCCCGAGATAGGCTTCGATCACTTTCGGATCACGCTGCACTTCATGTGGCAACCCTTCGGCGATTTTTTTGCCGTAGTCCAGGACGGCGATACGCTTACACAAACCCATCACCAATTTCACATCGTGTTCGATCAGCAGAACAGTCATGCCGCCCGCTTGGATTTTTTCCAACAAGGTTTTCAGCGCCGCTGTCTCCGTGGCATTCATACCGGCGGCGGGTTCATCGAGTGCGAGCAGCAAGGGATCGGTCGCCATGGCGCGGGCGATTTCCAAGCGACGCTGGTCGCCGTAGGGCAAATTCTTTGCGAGAAAATCACGGCGATGTTTCAGGCCGACGTAATCGAGAAGTTGTGAAGCACGGGCTTCGATGTTCGCTTCTTCAGCGCGCGTTCTCGCGCCGCGCAGGATCGCACCCACTACGCCTGAGTGGGTGCGAACGTGCCGCCCGACCATCACGTTTTCCAGCGCCGTCATATTATGAAACAGCCGAATATTCTGAAACGTCCGGGCGATGCCACGCGCCACCACCTGATGGGGTTTTTCTATGTGCAGCGGTTCGCCATTGAAAATGAACTCGCCGTCATCGGGCTGATAGAGTCCGGTCAGCACGTTGAACAGCGTCGTTTTGCCGGCGCCATTGGGACCGATCACGCCGTAAATGTCACCCCGTTCGATGGTAAGGGACACGTCCGACAGCGCTTGCAGGCCGCCGAAACGCTTCGAGACACCGTGCATTGAGAGGATCATTACTACTCGTCCCGCTCCGTGAGTTCGCGCCGCCGCTGCGACGACGGCCACAGGCCTTCGGGACGAAACAGCATCATCGCCACCAACACTACGCCAAACAACAGCATGCGCAAATTCGCCGGATCGATAAACACGTGGCTGAACAGCATTTTCTGCACGTCGCTGGAATAGCGCAGCGCTTCCGGCAACGCAGTTAGCAAAATCGCACCGAGGACCACGCCGGGAATATGGCCCATGCCGCCCAGCACCACCATGCACAAAATAATGATGGATTCGTTCAGATTAAAGCTTTCCGGGCTGACGAACGCTTGCATACTGGCGAACAGTCCGCCGGCCACGCCACCGAACGTTGCGCCTATGGCGAAGGCGAGGAGTTTCACGTTGCGGGTATTGATACCCATGGCTTCTGCTGCGATTTCATCTTCCCGAATGGCCACCCAGGCGCGGCCGATGCGCGAATTTTGCAAGCGCATGCAAATGAAAATGACCGCCAGCGTCAGCAGCAAGAACAAGTAGTAATGCTGATGCAAGTCGGTCAATGTAATGCCGAATATTTCATGTTTTCGGGTCAGAGAGAATTCGCCGAAGCGAATCGGATCGACCAGGTTAATTCCCTGTGGACCGTTAGTGATGTTGATTGGCCGATCGAGGTTGTTCATAAAAATACGCACGATTTCGCCGAAACCCAAGGTCACGATGGCAAGGTAATCGCCGCGCAATTTCAAGGTCGGCGCGCCGAGCAACACGCCGAACAAGCCTGCCAGCGCGGCGCCTAGTGGTAGCAACATCCAGAACGGCAAATGGATGCCGAAGTGCGGCGAGGCGAGGATCGCATAGAGGTACGCGCCGACCGCATAAAATGCGACGTAGCCTAAATCCAATAGCCCCGCGAAGCCAACGACGATGTTCAGTCCCAGCGCAAGCAGGACGTAAAGCAAGGCGAAGTCGATAATACGCAGCCAAAATCGGCCCAAGCTCCAATCGATCAGGAACGGCGTGACAATAAGCAACGCGGCAATGGTCAAATAAGCGAGCCAGGCACGTTCTTTGGAAATCGCCATCACGCCCGTTCGCTCACGCGTTCGCCGAACAGCCCCGATGGACGGAACACCAGCACCACGATCAACACCAAGAACGCAAACACATCTTGATAATGGCTACCGAAAAATCCGCCGCTCAAGTCGCCGATGTAGCCCGCGCCCAGGCTTTCGATAATGCCTAGCAATACGCCCCCCATCATCGCGCCTGCGAGGTTGCCAATACCGCCGAGAACGGCTGCAGTAAAGGCTTTCAAGCCGAGCATCGAGCCCATCAAATGGTGCGCCAGATGGTAATAGGCGCTCACCATGACGCCGGCGATAGCGGCAAGACCGGCGCCGATGACGAAGGTAATGGAAATGATCTGGTCGGTGTTAACGCCCATCAGCCGCGCCACTTGCGGGTTCTGCGATGTGGCGCGCATGGCGCGGCCGAGCTTGGTGCGATTCACCAAAAACCACAGGCCCGCCATGATCAGCGCCGACAGTGCGATGATGAAAATCTGCAACGCGGAAATGACCGCGCCGCCGAAGTGGTAACGGGCT
>JANMJR010000270.1:0-5171 GCA_031371465.1 Pseudomonadota bacterium | reverse complement strand
GTTCGTGCAAATGCCCTGGGCAAACCGATCGAGGTCCATTCCCACAATACCGTCAATATGTCGGCGCTGACCTATCTTGAGGCGATCAAACACGGTGTGAATATCATCCATACCGCCGCGCGTCCGCTGGCCAACGGACCGTCCATGCCGTCGACGGAAATCATGCTGCGCAATATCGAGTTGCTCGGCCATAGTCATGGCATCGACAAGAAAAAGCTCGAACAAGTGTCCGATCATTTCACGCGCTTGGCGCGAACGCTGAATCTGCCCGTCGGTGGGCCGAGCGAATTTGATCTGTTCGCGTACGAGTATCAAATTCCCGGCGGCATGATGGGCACGTTCAAGAATCAACTGCTGCAACACAATATGCCGGAGCGACTCGACGATGTACTGCGCGAGACGGCCGTGGTGCGCAAGGAACTTGGCTATCCGGGCATGATGACGCCGTTTTCGCAATTGGTTGGAACCCTCGCGGTTTTAAACGTGGTCAGCGGCAAACGTTACGCGGTGATTCCCGACGAGGTGATTCAGTATGCCCTCGGCCGCTACGGCAACCCCGTCGCGCCGATCGACGCCAACGTGCTGGACAAAATTTCCAATGCCCCACGGTACAAGGAGATTGCGGCCCATCCTCCGGAGCAATTGAGTCTGGCGGAATTGCGCCGTGTCCACGGCAATGTCGATGACGATGAATTGCTGTTGCGCGCCGTGGTGCCGATTCACGATATCGAGGCGATGCGCGCGGCGGGGCCGATCAAGCTGGACTTCCCAACCCTGTCGTCGCCGGAAATAGATTTCGTTCGCGAACTCAGCCAACTGACGCAATCGCGTTTGCTGCAGATGGAGCGCGAAGGTCTGAGCGTGACCTTGGCGCGTTGATCATGATTGAAGCCTTTATCATCGACGTTGTCCGCGGTCCTTTCGGTAAAGGGCGAGAAGATGGCGCATTGGCGAATCTGCATCCGATCGATTTGTTCGCCCAAGTGTTACAGGGGTTGATCCGGCGCACCGAGATCGATCCTGCCTGGGTGGAAGACTTGATCGCCGGGTGCGTGATCCAATTCGGCCAGCAGTCTTCCAATGTTGCGCGCCAAGCGTGGCTCGCGGCAGGCTTCCCGGCGACTACACCGGGCGTGACCTTGGATCGCAAATGCGGTTCGGCACAACAAGCAATGGATTTCTCCGCGCAAGGTGTGATGGCCGGCGCCTATGATTTGGTGATCGCCGGCGGTCTTGAAATGATGGGGCGCGTTCCCATGGGTTCCAATCGCCAAGGCCACGACTATCGCGGCCCGATGTTCGCGCGGCGTTATCCCGACGGCATGGTGCATCAAGGCATTTCCGCAGAGTTGATGGCCGCCCATTGGAAGTTATCGCGGGAGGACATGGATCGCTATGCGTTGCGATCGCACCAACGCGCCGCGCGCGCCGAACAGCGCGGTGAATTGGCGCGGCAGATTGTCGCAGTCGAGGTGTTGACGCAAACCGGCGCAACGCAGCGCGTCGAGCGCGATGAGGGCATCCGACCCGATACGTCGTTGGAACAATTAGCGAGCCTGAAGCCTGCCTTTGAAAACGCAGCGCTGTCCGCGCGCTTCCCGCAAATACGTTGGTCTGTCACGGCGGGAAATTCGTCGCAAGTCACCGACGGCGCGACGGCGATGTTGATCGCTTCGGAACAAATGGTGAAGCGCTTTAATCTCAAACCGCGCGCCGTGGTTCGGCATTTCGCCGTCGTCGGCGACGATCCGATTATGATGTTGAGCGGCGTGATTCCCGCCACACGAAAAGTTTTGCATCGCGCCGGATTGAAAATCGATGACATCGATGCGTTTGAAGTGAACGAGGCGTTCGCGGCGGTGGTGTTGGCGTGGGCCAAAGAGTTAAATGTGGATAGGGCGCGAGTCAACATTAACGGCGGTGCGATTGCATTGGGCCATCCGGTCGGCGCATCCGGCGGGCGACTGACTTGTGCGCTACTCGACGCATTAGAGCAGGGCAATGGCCGGTACGGACTACAGGCCATGTGCGAGAGCGGCGGGATGGCGAATGCAACCATTATCGAGCGATTAGACAGATGAACGAAGTGAAATCACAGCCGCTATTTGTGCTTGAAGCGGAATTGCATAAGCCGCAAATGGTCGCTAAGACGCCGTTCGGCGAACGCAAAATCGTGACCGTTGCCGGCGGCACGTTTAAAGGCGCGCGCCTGCAAGGAATCATCTTGCCCGGCGGCGCCGATTGGGCGTTAACGCGCAACGACGGCGCGCTGCAATTAGACGTAAGATTGACCCTGCAAACCGACGACGGCGCACCCATATTTATGACTTATCGTGGCCTACGGCATGGCCAGGAGGCAGTATTGGCGCGGCTCTCCAAGGGGGAAGCGGTGGATCCAAGCGAGTATTATTTTCGCATCGCGCCGTTTTTTGAAACCGGCGCCGCAAAATATGCGTGGCTTAACAACATCGTCAGCGTCGGCTACGGTGAGCGATTGGCGAAAGGTCCGCGCTACACAATTTATGAAATTCTTTAGCAGTTCAAACTTTAAGAGGCCATCATGGATTTTAACTATTCCGCCAAAGTAAAAGACCTGGAACAACGCGTGGGAGCTTTCATGGACGCCCATGTCTATCCCAACGAAATGAATATTCAGGCTGAGATTAACCAGAATCGCTGGCAACAACCGCCGATGATGGAAGCGCTGAAAGAAAAAGCCAAAGCGGCCGGCCTGTGGAATCTGTTCCTGCCTGAAAGCAAGTTCGGCGCCGGACTCACCAATTTGGAATACGCGCCGTTGTGCGAAATCATGGGTCGCTCTCCGTGGGCGCCGGAAGTATTCAACTGTTCCGCACCGGACACCGGCAACATGGAAGTCATCGCGCGCTACGGAACAGCGGAACATCAGAAGGAATGGCTGGAACCGCTGTTGGCCGGCACGATCCGCTCCGCCTTCGCGATGACCGAGCCCGCCGTCGCTTCGAGCGACGCCACCAACATCGAAGCACGCATCGAGCGCGACGGCAATGACTACGTGATCAATGGCCGTAAATGGTGGACCTCCGGCGCGCCCCATCCCCATTGCAAAATTCTAATTTTGATGGGCAAGACCGATCCGAGCAATGCTAATCGTCACCAACAGCAATCGATGATCCTGGTGCCGCTGCACACCAAGGGCGTGACCATCGAGCGCATTCTGCCGGTGTTCGGTTTCGACGACGCACCCCACGGTCACGCCCAAGTATTGTTTGAAAACGTCCGTGTCCCGGCGAGCAACATGTTGCTCGGTGAAGGTCGCGGTTTCGAGATCGCGCAAGGGCGTCTCGGGCCGGGACGAATTCATCATTGCATGCGCCTGATCGGCCTGGCGGAACGTTCGCTGGAAAAAATGTGCAAACGCACCAAGGCGCGCGTCGCTTTCGGCAAGGCCGTGTCGGAACAAACCGTGACGCAGGAACGCATTGCCGAAGCGCGCATCATGATCGATCAAGTGCGCTTGCTGACGCTAAAAACCGCGTGGCTGATGGACACGGTCGGCAACAAGGTCGCGAAAAAAGATATCGCGATGATCAAAGTCGCTGCGCCCAACATGGCGTGTCAGGTAATCGATTGGGCGATTCAAGCCCATGGCGGCGCAGGCGTTACCGATGATTTCGGCTTGTCGTTTGCTTATGCGACGGCGCGCTTACTGCGCATCGCGGATGGCCCCGACGAAGTACATCGCAATCAAATCGCGAAGTTCGAGTTGGCGGAGCACTTCTAAGCCATGGCCGATGGTTCGCTGCCCGGCACCCGTGGCCGCAAACGCTTGTACTTGATGCGCCACGGCGAGGTGAGCTATCACCGCCCGGATGGCCGCACGGTTTTTTCCAACGAAGTGGATCTCACCGACGAGGGCGTCGCCCAGGCTGAAGCCATGGCCGCGACCTTGAAAGAAATCGAGTTCGATTTAGCGGCCCACACCGGCGTGCGACGCACGCGACGCACGTCGGAAATCGTGTTGGCCGGTCGTGCGATCGCGCCACGCACGATCCCGGAGTTAATCGAAATTCAAGGCGGCAGCATTGAGGGAATGACCGAAGAGCGGCTCGAAGCGGAATTTGTTTACGGCTTGGAACGCGCAGCGCTACCCGGTGCGAATTTCGCCGGTGGTGAAACCTTTGCCGCGTTTCAGAGCCGCATTGTCGGCACCATGGAAAATCTAGTGCGCGAGCCGACCTGGAGCACTGCGCTAATCGTCGCCCACGGCGCGACCAACGCCATGGTGCTGGGCTGGGTAACCCAAGGTGGCTTAAAGGGCCTGGGCGCATTCGAGCAGGACGCGGGTTGCGTAAATATTGTCGACGTCGATGTGATCGACGGAGAAATCATACGGCGATTCATTCGCGCGCTCAATGTTACACCCTACAATTTACCCAAGGTCGGGCGCTATCTCACGGTGACGGAGCAGATCGTGAATACGCGCAGAAAAACCTAACGCCGAACGCGCGAGATTTCCGGCCTACGTAAGCGCAACTTCCACAGTTCGGAATTGATTGAAGGGAATTTGTGCATAGGTGTGCATAGGGGTCAGGTCTTTCATAGTGCATGGTGCATGGTGCATAGTGCACACATACATACACATACATCGGGGTCAGGTTTTTCATTATGACATTATCACAACGAACCTGATATCCTGGTTTTATGGCCAGACCCCTACGGCTCGAACTCCCCGGCGCGCTTTATCACATCACTTCGCGCGGCGATGGGCGCGAGGACATTTTTCTGTCCGACGACGATCGCTTAGCCTGGCTCGAAACGCTTGCCCAGGTCTGCCAGCGCTTCAACTGGGTGTGCCACGCCTATTGCCAGATGACCCATCATTATCACCTGCTCATCGAAACGCCCGCTGCCAACCTCTCCAAAGGCATGCGCCAGCTTAATGGTGTCTATACCCAGCGCTTCAACCGCACCCATGCCCGCGTCGGCCATGTGTTTCAAGGGCGCTTCAAAGCCATTCTGGTGGACAAAGACAGCTATCTGCTGGAGCTTGCCCGCTACGTCGTACTGAACCCCTTACGCGCCAAGATGGTTCGGCGTCTGGAGCGATGGCGCTGGAGCAGTTATCCGGCAACGTGCGGACAAGCCGCCAAACCGGACTGGCTGCACGTTGACTTCGTGCTGGCACAATT
>JANMJR010000230.1:0-4784 GCA_031371465.1 Pseudomonadota bacterium | reverse complement strand
ACGCGAGCGTTTTCACGGCATCAAGGCCGCGTTCGATCAGAAGGGTTTACTCAACCCCGGCAAAGCCGTTCCCAGCTTGCATCGCTGCGCGGAATACGGTCGCGAGCATGTTCACGAAGGTCGAGTGAAGTTCCCCGACATCCCGCGTTTCTAGGTTTTAATTCATGGAAAAAATACACGCGCAGTTAGCGGAGCGCATCCGCGCCGCTGCGGAAAAACAGGCGCCGTTGCGCATCGTCGGCGGGAACAGTAAAGCGTTTTACGGCCCGCCTGTAAGCGGCGAAGAACTTAACGTCAAACCCTATAGCGGCATCATTGAATACGAGCCGAGCGAACTGGTGATTTCCGTTCGCGCGGGGACGCTGTTGCGCGAAGTCGAAGCGGCGCTTGCCGAACGCGGCCAAATGCTGCCGTTCGAGCCGCCGCATTTCGGCGAACACGCGACCATCGGTGGCTGTGTCGCCGCCGGACTCTCCGGTCCGGCGCGCGCCGCCCGAGGCTCGGTACGTGATTTCGTTTTAGGCGTGCGCATCATCGATGGGCTCGGCTTGGATCAATGTTTTGGCGGTAAAGTCATTAAGAACGTCGCGGGTTACGACGTCTCGCGATTGATGACCGGCGCACTCGGCACCCTCGGTGTCATCATGGAAGTGTCGTTCAAAATTTTGCCATTGCCGGTGACGCAAGAAACCATCTGTTTTGCGCTGACGGCCGAGAAAGCCATCGATCAAATCAATCGCTGGGCCGCACAACCGCTGCCGATTTCCGCCACCTGCCATGCTGGAGATCAGCTCTGGGTGCGGCTCTCCGGCACATCTAGCGCGGTTGCTGCGGCAACCACAAGACTCGGCGGCGAAGGCGTATCAAACCCGAGTAAATTTTGGAATGATGTCCGAGAACAGAACCTAGCATTCTTTAAGTCTTCTCTACCGCTGTGGCGATTATCCGTTCCATCGGTCGCAACGCCGATTTCATTAACGGGTACGCAACTCATCGAATGGGGCGGCGCGCAGCGTTGGCTGTTGAGCGACGAACCGGACGAAGTCGTGCGCACGGCGGTCGCCAAAATCGGTGGGCATGCGACACGCTTTCATCATGGGCGTGGCGCCGGTTCGGTATTTCATGCGCTCGCCCCAGCGATTGCGACATTACATCGCCGCCTCAAATCCACATTCGATCCACACGGAATCTTAAATCCCGGCCGCATGGATAATTTTTAATTTATGTATATTTCCGTTCTCGATTCTTTTAAACAAACGGCGGAAGGCAAAGAAGCAGATTCCATTCTGCGCACCTGCGTCCACTGCGGTTTTTGCCTCGCGACCTGCCCGACCTATCAATTACTCGGCGACGAACTCGATAGCCCGCGCGGACGGATTTATTTGATGAAGCAAATGTTCGAAGGCGCGGACGTCTCTGAAAAAACACAGCTTCATCTGGATCGCTGCCTCACCTGCCGCGCCTGCGAAACCACCTGCCCCTCCGGTGTCAAATATGGCCGCCTCGTCGATATCGGCCGCGGCTACGTGGAGAGCCGCGTCCAGCGCGGCTTTACCGCCACCCTGAAACGTAAAGCCTTGGCGGCGGTGCTACCCAAACCGGCAATTTTTAAACCCGCATTGAAACTCGGCCAACTCGCTAAACCATTCCTGCCTGGTTTGTTGCAAAAGAAAATTCCGTCCTTGCAACCGGCGCAAACCTGGCCGGCGCCGCGCCACGCTCGCAAGATGTTGGTGCTCGATGGTTGTGTCCAGCCGACGCTTGAACCTAACATTAACGCGGCAACGGCGCGCGTGCTCGATCGCCTAGGCATTTCGCTGGTCAAATCCGAACAAGCCGGTTGCTGCGGCGCGGTCGCCTATCATTTGAATCGACAAGCCGAGGGCCTCGACTACATGCGGCGAAACATCGACGCCTGGTGGCCCTTTGTGGAGGGCGGCAGCGAAGCCATCGTGATGACGGCCAGCGGTTGCGGCACGACCGTGAAAGAATACGGCCACATGCTTCTCAACGACGCCATCTACTCTAAGAAAGCAGCACGTATCTCTGCACTGACGAAAGACATTAGCGAAGTCATCACTGCCGAGGCGGCGGGATTTTCCAAGCTGGTTGAGCCACGTGAAAAAACCCATCAGAAGATTGCCTACCATCCGCCGTGCTCACTGCAGCACGCGCAAAAACTTCAAGGTATCGTCGAACCGCTTCTGCTGAGAATGGGTTACGAACTCACTCCTGTGCCGGATTCTCATTTGTGTTGTGGTTCTGCCGGTACCTATTCGTTGTTGCAGCCGGAGTTGTCGCAGCGCTTGTTAAAAAACAAAATCGATAATCTGAATCTCGGCAAACCGACACTCATTGCCACAGCCAACATCGGCTGCCAAAGCCACATCCAAACAGCCACTCAATTGCCGGTGAAACACTGGATTGAGTTGCTCGCGGAGCACATGTAACGCCATGGGCGAACCGGGCGACCTGCTCCGCCCCCAGGCCGTGCTCAGCGTCGCGGAATTAAATCTGCAAGTCCGCCAACAGATCGAGCGCAGATTTCCGCTGCTGTGGGTCGGTGGCGAAATTTCCAACTTCGTCCGCGCAACGTCGGAGCATTGGTACTTCACGCTGAAAGATGCGAAAGCCCAGGTGCGTTGCGCGATGTTTCGCAACCGCAATCAACTCGCCGAGTGGATTCCGAGCAATGGCGATGCCGTCGAAGTGAACGCCCTCGTCACCTTGTACGAAGCGCGCGGCGAGTATCAACTCATTGTCGAATCCATTCGCCGCGCCGGCTTGGGTGCGCTGTACGAAAAATTTCTCAAGCTCAAGACGGCATTAGAAAAACAAGGCTTGTTTGACACCGGGCGCAAACGCGCGTTGCCAGTTTTTCCGAAACAAATCGGTATCATCACTTCGCCTGCAGCCGCCGCGCTGCGTGATGTCATCACTACACTGAAACGACGTGCGCCGCACGTCCCGATCATCATCTACCCCACCACGGTGCAAGGCAATGGCTCCGCAGCAGAAATCGTGCAAGCCATCAGCAGCGCCGGTGCGCGCGCGGAATGCGCTGTGTTGATCCTGTGCCGTGGTGGCGGCAGCATCGAAGACCTCTGGTCATTCAACGAAGAAATTGTCGCACGCGCTATCGCCGCGTGCCCGATCCCGATCGTGTCCGGTGTCGGCCATGAGACGGATTTCACCATCGCCGATTTCGTCGCCGATGAACGGGCGCCGACGCCGACTGCCGCCGCCCAGCGCGTCACGCCGGATCGCGACGACTTGCTGGCGCAGATTAGCGAACTGAAACGTCGAGCGGGTTTTTCGCTGCAAAGGGCAATCGACGCTAGGGCGCAGCGTCTGGATCAACTGGCGCAACGTCTCATTCATCCCGGCGCGCGCTTACAACAACAAACCCGTCAACTCGAGCAATTCACTTTGCGCTTGAGGCTCGCACAAACTCACCGTCTCGACACCCTCAAATGGCAGCTACAACATGCCCAGCAGCGCTTTGGCGCGGGCACGACGACCTGGGCGACGCTCCATGAACGTCTAACGCACAGCGGCGAACGAATGACCCAGGCGCTGCGCCAAAGCCTTGCGTTGTCGAGTTCCCATCTGCAACGGGTCACCGACAACCTGCATCACCTCAACCCGGCGCGCGTCATGGAACGTGGCTACAGCGTGGTGCGTAACGATGCGGGAGCCATCGTGAAATCGACTGCGCAGATCGCGGTGGGTGATGAACTCGGCCTGACGTTCGCCAACGGCCAAGCAACGACGATAGTCGAACGTAAGAATTCCTGATTCCGGTTTTCGTTAATAGCGTTAGGATTCGACACCACCCTCTTGGTCATTGCGAGAAGCAACGCGGCGAAGTAATCTCGATTTTTCAGGCTGCGCAAAAGCGCGATTGCTTCGTGGCGAAAAGCGCTCCTCGCAATGACAAATTGCGATGGAAATCGGCATATGCCAGGCGCCGCGTCTAGCCCGGGTGGCTTAGGGCCATTGCCGACTGGCGATGCATGGCCTACGAGGCATTATCCAGGGGCTGGCCTAAGGCCATGAGGCTCTCAGGCCAATGGGTTTCGAGCCAGCGCTCTGCGTAGGCCGCAACATGCGACGCCAAACAAGATTCTAAACAATCTAACACGACCAACTCGGACATAGCGCGCAGCCAGGTGAGTTGTCGTTTCGCAAGCTGGCGGGTCGCCGCGGTTCCGCGCGCGGTGAGTGCATCGCGATCGAATTGTCCGTCGAGAAATTCCCACACTTGCCGATAACCCACGGCGCGCATGGCGGGCAGGCTTGGCTGTAGATTGTACTGTTGCTTAAGCCGCTGCACTTCGTCAATCAGACCTTGATCGAGCATGGCGGCGAAACGCAATTCGATGCGTTGATGCAAGGCCTTGCGATCGCTCGGCAGCAACGCGATGGGCAACACGCGATAGGGTATCGGGTTTGTTTCGCGCGCGCCGAACTGCTGCGACATCGCCGCGCCTGTGAGGTAACACACCTCCAGCGCCCGTTGAATGCGCTGGGCATCGGCAGGCTCGAGGCGCGCAGCGGTAACGGGATCGAGTTCCGCTAACTCCGCGTGTAGCGTCGCCCACCCGTCGCGCGCGGCACGCGCGTCAATCTCGGCGCGTAGGTCGGGATCCGCGCCGGGTAACAAGCTAATGCCTTCGAGCAGCGCTTTGAAATAGAGCATGGTGCCGCCGGCAAGAATCGGTATCTTGCCGCGAGCGGTGATATCGGCCATGACCGCGAGAGCATCGCGGCGAAACGTCGCC
>JANMJR010000201.1:0-1877 GCA_031371465.1 Pseudomonadota bacterium | reverse complement strand
AAACAATCTGAAAACCTATTGTGTCATTCCCGCGAAGGCGGGAATCCATGCTGCAATAGCAAATACCACCGCCGTATGGATTCCCGCCTTCGCGGGAATGACAGTAAAGAAGGGATGCTGGAATGAACAGACGCAATCGTGACCAAATCGCCGCGCGCGTGGCGCGCGATATTCCCGAAGGCGCCTACGTCAATCTCGGCATTGGCTTGCCGACCTTGGTGGCGAATCATTTGCCGAAGGATCGCGAAATTTTTTTGCATAGCGAGAATGGCCTGCTCGGCATGGGACCGGCGCCGGCGCCCGGTGAGGAGGACGAAGACCTGATTAATGCGGGCAAACAGCCGGTGACAATTCTGGCCGGCGGCGCCTATTTTCATCACGCCGATTCCTTCGGTATGATGCGGGGCGGGCATTTGGATATCTGCGTGCTCGGCGCGTTTCAAGTATCGGTCGGCGGCGATCTTGCCAACTGGCACACTGGCGCGCCAGATGCGATTCCTGCCGTCGGCGGTGCGATGGATTTGGCCATCGGCGCCAAGAAAGTGTTTGTGATGATGGAACATCAAAGCAAAACCGGTGAGAGCAAGATCGTCGGGCATTGCACTTATCCGCTTACCGGCATCGGCTGCGTGAATCGTATTTACACCGACCTTGCGGTGATTGACGTGACGCCAAACGGCTTACGCGTGGTGGAAATAATTGACGACCTCTCGCTCGCGGAATTGCAGCGCTTGAGCGGCGTGCCGTTAGCGCAAGGCGAAGCACTGGCGGCCGCATGAATCCCTTTATTTTTAATGCCCAGTTTCCGCGCGTGGTGTTCGGCGCCGGCAGCTTGCAACACTTGGAACGCGAGATTGATCTGCTCGGCGCCAAGCGCGCGCTGGTGCTGTGTACACCGCAGCAGCGCGCCCAAGCGGAAGATATCGCGCAGCGCTTAGGCGCGCGTGCAGTCGGCGTGTACGACAAAGCGGTCATGCATGTGCCGATCGAGACAGCGCGCGCCGGGCGCGAGGAAGCCCGGCGACTCAATGCCGATTGCGCGGTGGCGATCGGCGGTGGCTCGACGCTGGGCCTGGGTAAAGCCATTGCGTTGGAATCGAGTTTGCCGATCCTGGCGATTCCGACCACTTACGCCGGTTCGGAAATGACGCCGATCCAGGGCTTCACGGAAAACGGCATCAAGACCACCGTGCGCGACGCGCGCATGTTGCCCAAGACTGTCATTTACGATGCCGAGTTGACGCTGACCCTGCCGGTGCAATTGTCGGCGGCTAGCGGCATGAACGCCATCGCTCACAGCGTCGAAGCGCTGTATGCGCAGGAAGCCAATCCGATCATTTCATTGATGGCGGAAGAAAGCATTCGCGTCTTGGCCGACGCGTTGCCGAAAATCGCGCGCGATTCGCAGAACCTTGCCGCTCGCGGCGATGCGCAATACGGCGCCTGGCTCGCCGGCGCCAGCCTGGGCGCGGTAGGCATGGCGCTGCATCATAAGCTTTGCCACACCCTTGGCGGCAGCTTCAATTTGCCCCATGCCCAGACGCACACCATCGTTTTGCCCCATGCGGTCGCCTACAATATGTTGGCCGCAGAGCAAGCAATGATGCGCATCTCCAGGGCGCTGGGCCTGGCGGGCAAACGGGATGCGGCGCGTGGCTTATATGATTTGGCAAAATCCATCGGCGCACCTCTAGCGCTGAAGGACATCGGCATGCAAGAATCGGATCTGGATAAAGCAGCGCAGATTGCGACCACGAATCCTTACTACAACCCAAGGCCAATCGAGCGCGGCCCCATCAGAAAATTGCTCGACGATGCTTATTTCGGTCGGCCACCGGGTTAAGCGATGCGTTAGACTAACCGGCACTAACCATAAC
>JANMJR010000206.1:0-1832 GCA_031371465.1 Pseudomonadota bacterium | reverse complement strand
TTGGCTTTTTCGATGCTGTCAACGAATGGGATCGTAACGCGATTGAAATTTACCTCATCGAACTGAGTAATCATCGATTGCCCCAATGATTCGGCCGTCAATCCGGTGCCGTCGGAAACGAAGAATACGCTGCGCTGAGGGGACATGGCTTGAAATACGGTTTGCCGCCGTCGATAAAGCAGAGTTGTTTATAATAACCGGTTTTCCACGCAATTAATCCAATACCTATGGCACACCAATACGTTGCTTGGTTTCGCGATTTGCGCATGACCGACGTGAATGAAGTCGGCGGCAAGAATGCTTCCCTCGGGGAAATGATTAGTCAACTGGCGCAATCCGGTGTGCGCGTGCCGGGCGGGTTTGCCACCACGGCGTTCGCGTTTCGTGAATTTCTAAGGCACAACACGCTGGAACAGCGCATCGACGCGGTGCTGAGTAATCTCGACATTGAAGATGTGAACGCGCTGGCCCTAGTCGGCAAGCAAATTCGCCAATGGGTGATCGACGCACCGTTTCAGCCGGCGCTGGGGGAGGTGATCGCAACGGCATATAAGCAGATGTTGAGCGAAGCCGGCGCCGACATTTCTGTCGCCGTGCGCTCCTCCGCAACGGCGGAAGATTTGCCCGATGCGTCCTTCGCCGGGCAACAGGAAACCTATCTCAACATTCACGGCCTCGACTCTATTCTGACGGCGGTGAAACATGTATTCGCCTCGCTGTACAACGATCGCGCGATTTCTTACCGCGTGCACAAAGGTTTCGTCCATAGCGAAGTCGCGCTCTCAGCGGGCATTCAACGCATGGTGAGAAGCGACATCGGCGCCGCCGGCGTGATGTTCACCCTCGACACGGAATCGGGATTTCGCGATGTTGTGTTCATCACATCCAGTTACGGACTTGGCGAAACCGTGGTGCAAGGCGCGGTGAATCCCGATGAATTTTACGTCGGCAAGATCTGCCTAAAAAATAAGCGCCCGGCGATTCTGCGCCGAAGCATCGGCTCGAAGGCGATCAAGATGGTGTTTTCCGAAGCGCGTGAAGCAGGAAAATCCACCGTCACGTTGGATGTCGCGGAACAAGATCGTAATCGCTTTTCCATCAGCGATGCCGAAGCTGAAGAACTCGCGCGCTACGCCGTGATTATCGAGCAACACTACGACCGACCCATGGACATCGAGTGGGGCCGCGATGGCGACGACGGCAAATTGTACATTCTGCAGGCGCGTCCGGAAACCGTGAAGTCCCAGGGCAAACAAGAAAAGTACACCCGCTATCGCTTACTTGAAAAAGGTGAATTGCTAGCGACCGGCCGCGCCATTGGCCAAAAAATCGGCGCCGGCACGGTGCGCATCATCTTTGACTCAAGCGAGATGGATCAAATCCAGCCCGGCGACATTCTCGTCACCGATATGACCGATCCAAACTGGGAACCGGTGATGAAGCGCGCGTCGGCTATCGTGACCAATCGCGGCGGACGCACCTGCCACGCGGCCATCATCGCGCGCGAGTTGGGGGTGCCCGCCATCGTCGGCTGTGGCGACGCGACGGACGTATTAAAGGCGGGTTCGCTCGTCACCGTCTCATGCGCGGAAGGCGACACGGGGAATATCTATCGCGGCAATCTTAAATTCGAAATTCTGAATTTAGCCTTGGATAAATTGCCCGACCTGCCGGTAAAAATCATGATGAACGTCGGCAATCCGCAACTGGCCTTCGATTTTCAGGGCATCCCGAATCACGGCATCGGCCTGGCGCGGCTGGAATTCATCATCAGCGCGATGATCGGCATGCACCCGCGCGCGGCGCTGGACTATCCGAATTTATCGCCCGAC
>JANMJR010000178.1:0-6008 GCA_031371465.1 Pseudomonadota bacterium | reverse complement strand
CTACGGCCGGAGCCACCTTTGGCCATACGGCTCCCCCATATCGTAGCCGTCATTCCTTCACCACAATGGTCCCAGTCATGTCCTCGTGCCCGCTGCCGCAAAACACATCGCAGAAAAATGTGAACGCGCCAATCTTGTCAGGGACAAGCCGCACTGTCGTCACCATTCCAGGAAAAATATTTTCGCGCACCTTGAAATCCGGCGCATTGAATCCCATCACCACATCCAACGTGCTGAGTTCCAGCACTACCGGCTCGCCTTTTCTTAGCCGGATTTCATTTGGCGCGTAGTCGAATTTTTTCGCGACTACTTTAATCACGCGCTCCTTGGGTTTTGCCGCAACGTAGGCCGCAAGAGGCGCGAGACCAAACAACGTTGCGCTCGCCATCAGCAAGCGTCGTTTCCTATTGAAGTCCATGGTTAGCCTTTATTCAACGGCAGTTCGGTGATCGCGTACACCGCATTCTTTACCTCAGCCTCAACCTCGCGGAAGCCTAGTCCTTTATAGGGTTGCCCGGGATTCCAGGCCAACGGCGCACGTTTCGGTTGCGAGCCGGGTGCGGGCAGCGGGAAGATCAGCGACTTTGCGGAGTGATGAGCGATGTGTCCGGTAGTGTGATGATGCTCTTGATGAATGTGTCCGTAGAACACTGTGACGTTCTGATGCGGCATCAAGAGTTCTATTGCCTTGGCGCCGTCGCGTGTCGCCCAGTCCCATTGTGGCGCCAGATCGAATAGTGGCCGATGGGTAAACACGACGATCCGCACGTCCTTCGGCAATTGCTTCAGGTCGGCCGCGAGCCACTGAAGTTGCGCGTCGCCGATGGCGCCGGTGGGATCGGAGACGTTGTCGATCACAATGAAATGGATGCCCTTATGATCGAAGGTGTAATTGGTTTTGCCGAAAAATTCTTGATACGCTTCGCCTCGATCGAGCGAGGCGTCGTGTTCGCCGGGCATGAAACGCACGTTTTTCACTTTCAGTTCACCGACGATATCGCGGAATTCCGCGAGGCGCTTTCTGCGCTCCTTAGGGTCATCGGTAGTGTGGGTGAGATCGCCCGTAAACATAATGAAATCCGGGGTCTCGCTCAGACTGTTGACCGCAGCAACGGCCTTTTTCAATGTCATCGTGGCGTCGGGATTGGCAGCGCCTTCGTAGCCCCAATGGGTATCGGATAGCTGAACGAAATAGAAATCATCGGGTGCGGCCGCATTCGCGTGGTGACCAAGACCGGACGCGAACACTACGCCACCCAAACCGGCGAGCTGCATGAACTCGCGTCGATTAATTGCCTTTGTCATTTGGTGCTCCTTAAGAAATTGAACATGTCGTACAAAGTGCAAGATTGGATGCTCTCGATATTTATTCCCGGGAATAAAATGCGGATAACAGGGATATGATGTCTTGATGGAGAACTTTGAGACCGATTCGGCCCGGGCAAAACGTTTTGCGGCGATCGTTCTGCCTCATTTAAATGCCGCATATAACCTGGCTCGCTGGCTTGTGAAAAGCGATCGTGATGCGGAGGATATCGTGCAGGACGCCTATTTGCGCGCATACAAATTTTTCGACGGATTTCGCGGCGAGGATGGTCGTCCTTGGCTGCTCGCCATCGTTAGAAACGCGAGCTTCCAATGGCTGACGGATCAGCGCGCGAGCAAAGGACATGAATCGTTCGACGAGGAACTGCACAGTGAGGAAAGCGAAGATTCGGCAATTAACCACGGTCGATCTGAAACCAATCCCGCGTCTATTTTGGAGCGCCGCGATGATGCGCAGCAGATCAATGAAGCATTGCTTAAGCTACCCACGGAATTTCGTGAAGCGCTCGTGCTTCGTGACCTAGAGTATCTGTCCTACAAAGAAATTGCGATAGTTGCAGGTATTCCCATCGGCACGGTAATGTCCCGCCTTGCACGTGGGCGCAAGCTCATGGCGGCGTCGCTGCAGCGAATGAAACCGGAGTCACATGATGGACTGTAAACAGGCACGGGAACTTCTATCGGCGCAACTAGACGCGGAAATCGGCGTCAGCGAATCAACGACGGTCGAAACACATTTGCAATCGTGTCTCGAGTGTCAAGCTGAATTCGCGGAGCAGTCCACGGTACGCGGGCGGTTGAAAGGTCAAGCTACCTATTTCAGCGCCCCAGCGCATTTGCAAAGCCGCATCAAGGCCGCATTGCCGCGACTCATTGCGCCCGAACGTGCGAGCACGCGATGGACGTGGAATTGGCTGCAATTGGCGCCAAGCCTGGCGGGCGTCCTAGCGCTCGCGTGGGGACTTAACGTCACCCTCAATCAGCCGTCTAAAGATGACGTCGTGGCGCAAGACGTCATCGCCAGCCACGTACGTTCGCTGATATCCAACCGCGTGACCGATGTTGCGTCGTCGGACCAGCACGCCGTCAAACCCTGGTTTAGCGGCAAACTCGACTACGCGCCGGCCGTGCGCGATTTGAGCGCACAGGATTTCCCGCTGATCGGCGGTCGGCTCGACTACGTCGGCGGGCGTCCGGTCGCGGCGCTGATCTATCGCCATCGTCAACATTTGATAGCGGTTTACGAATGGCCGGCACATGAGAAGCAAAAGATTGAGCCGAAAGCGCTCTCGCGCCAGGGTTATCATGTGGTGACCTGGTCTGATGGCGCAATGGCGCGGTGGGCGGTTTCCGATCTTGATCCGCAGGAGTTGATGGCGCTGGTTGAGATGCTACGCGCTCCCTAGTACCATGCCCTACTCGAACACCATGCTAATAACGGGGTGAACCCGGGATATTTTCTCTTCAGGTACCCTGTGTCGAAACCAAATAATCCCGCTGGTCCTTCGGCAACTCAAACGTAGCAAGCGCCGCTTCCAGCAATCCTTCTATCGTTAGATTTTCGCCGAAGGCGCCATAGCCGAATCGTTCGAGCACGCCGGGGCCTAACGCGGTGCGCCATGCGGCGTAGTGCTCGATCGGATAGACGTGAACGGCTTTATCGACTTGGACATCGCTTTCTAATCCGGACTTGGTCACGCGTACAGCGGTATTTCCCAACCCATCCAACACGCGCACAATAGCCAAAACAAGCGCGATAAATGCGTCGCAGGCTGAGTCAAATTAGGAGACAGATTCCATGAAAAGCGTGAAGCAATTGTTGGCGACCAAGCCGAACCTGTTATGGTTCATCCCTCCCGATGCGACCACCTTCGACGGTAACAAAATGCTTGCCGAAAAAAGTGTCGGCGCGTTGCCCGTCATGAAAGGCGATCTGCTGGTCGGTATATTTTTCCGAACGCGACTACGCACGCAAAGTCGCGCTCAAAGGCAAGTCCTCCCTAGACACACCCGTCAGTGAAGTCATGACGACGGAAGTCGTGTGCGTCAAGCTCGATCAAACCAACGAAGACTGCATGGCACTCATGACGGACAAACGCATTCGCCATTTACCCGTGCTCGACAACGGCAAAGTTGTCGGCGTAATCTCCATCGGCGACCTCGTCAAAGATATTATTTCAGAACAGCAATTTGTTATCGAGCAACTAGAACATTACATAATGGTTTAGCCAGGAGCCGCGCCGGTACTGGGTAGCCTGAAAGCCAGCCACTGGCCCTCGGGCTGTTGCCTCTTTGCTGTATTAAATTTCTCAATTGGATTAAGGTAACGAATAAGTTACCATAAAACAATGCCTATACGGGTTGAAGAATATGTTCGCCTCGATGGAACCAACCCCTATAAACCGTGGTTCGATAGGCTCGATTCGCAAGCTGCCGCAAAAGTCGTCACCGCAAAATTTCGCATGGAGCAAGGCGACACCGCCAGCGTGAAATGGTTTGACGGCATCGGTGAATACGTTATTGATTGGGGCCCCGGTTATCGAATTTATTTGGCGAAAGATGGCGAGGCGTTGATCGTTCTGTTTGGCGGTGGTACAAAGCGTGGGCAGCAGAAAGATATCGATACGGCAAAGGCCTTACACGCGGAATACAAGAGCCAAAAGAAGGCTCAGGCTATCGTCCATCGATTAAGTAAACGAAAGAGGAATTAGATATAGCGCTTACTCGAGATTTTAAGAAAACCGTCGCGGAACGCGCTCAGCGCGATCCTGAATTTGCGAAGGCGCTGCTTGACGAAGCAGCCACACTATTTTTAAGCGACGATCCGGAAACCGCGCGCCTAATTCTTCGCGACCTGGTCAACGCCACGCTTGGATTTGAGCGATTAGCCGAGCTAACCGAGAAACCGAGCAAGAGCTTGCATCGCATGTTGTCGCCCAATGGCAATCCAAGCATGGATAACCTTGCGGCAATATTCGGCGCGATTCGCGCGCAGCTTGGCGTGGAGCTTGAAGTGCGTGCGGTTGAAATGGCGTAGCCCGCGTGCGGGGTGCGCATGCTACGCTGGCTTGGTGAAAGATAATGTTTTTTAACAGAATTTCGTTATCAAGCAACTAGAACATTACATCATGGGTTAGCCAGGAGGCTCATGGATATTGGTTTACAGCCGCGCCATGCCGGAGAGCCGCACCAGCCTTGCCGTTTCAGGGGATCAAATATAACGTCACAAATCCACGTTACATGAAAACACTCTTTCGACATTCTTTGATCGCCGTAGCCGGCATGATGGGCTTGTGGATTATCGCGTTCGCAGCCAACGTCCCAATGCTCGTAGCCGAAAAATCCAAAATCGAATTCGTCGGCAGCAAACCGAGCGGCTCGCACAAAGGCGGGTTCAGAACTTTTAGCGTCGCGGGCAACATCGATTGGGACGATTTTTTGAAGAGCAGCATCAAGCTCGAGATCGACGCCAAAAGTTTGTGGTCCGACGATGGCGGGCTCACCAGCCATCTAAAAAATCGAGATTTCTTTAACGTCGACAACTTTGCGACGATTCAATTCGAGGCGACAAAAATCGAACTCATCGGCGATGGCGCCGCGACAGTGAGCGGCAAACTTACGATGCTGGGCCAAACTATCGACATGTCGATCCCATGCAAGATCGCCGCCACCGATTCAGGCTTAACGGTTAAGGCCAAGTTCGCCATCGATCGCACCAAATGGGGGATGAACTACGGCCAGGGGCGCGTGAATAACGACGTCGATGTTTTGGCGACCCTTGTGTTTGCAAGATAGGCTAGTTGGGTGCTAACGTTGAGCGGGAATGACAACGCGACAAGTTCCTTTTGGCTAACCCAGGGCGGGATCGGCACTACTATTACTGATTCAAGTACCCTGCGTAGAAATCAGGTAGTCGCGCTGATCTTTCGGCAACTCAAACGTCGCCAGTGCTGCTTCGAGCAGTTCATGATTATGCGGATCGATTGTTAGCAGTCGATTCAGATCCGCAACACTGATCGCATCATCGGCCCGCGAAGTGATGGCAATTTCGTCGCCGGCCTTCACCTCGCCTTCCTCGATCACGCGCAAATAAAAACCCGGTTTACCTGCCTCGCCGAACCGACGCGGCATATCGCCGATGCCGAATTTCGTAGCGAGCTTGAAGCATGCGATGCGCGGCGCTTGAACCATGAAATTGGCGCTACCAATTTTTAACTCGTCACCGACGCACACTTCGTTTTCTAGCAAGCCTTCGATTGTGAGGTTTTCACCGAAGGCGCCGTAGCCGAAGCGCTCCAATACGCCGGGACCTAAGCTTGTGCGCCACGCGGCGTAGTGCTCGATGGGATAGGCGTAAACCGCTTTGTCGAATCCGCCGTGAACGGCTTTATCGACCTGCACATCATTTTCTAGTCCTAACTTCGTCACGCGCACGGCATTCATCGCGGGAATCTTAAAGATGCCTGTTTTCACCTGCTTGCCACGATAGGAAATTTCTTCGACTTGTGCGCGATTGACGGAAATAACTTTCATGATTGAGCTTGCCCCACTTGAACTAAGGTTGGTTGCAAAATGCGTACAACTTCTTGCGGCGCGATGCCGACTAGATAGCCGCGCCGTCCACCGTTGATGTAGATTTGCGGCAATTCGAGTATGGTCTTTTCCATATAAACCGGCATGGC
>JANMJR010000144.1:0-2224 GCA_031371465.1 Pseudomonadota bacterium | reverse complement strand
TCTTGATGCATGATGGCGATCTGCCCCGCCGGCCCGCCGAAGCTGATGCAGCCAAGTTTCAGCCAATAGCGTAGCGCCGCGCCGAGCGAAATAGGGTGGGTGGATTGCGGATCGAGCATGGATCGAGGGGGCTGTTAGTGCGGCAGGTTTTTTGTTACCTTAGCGGCAGTGTAACAGACAAGAACGGGCGCCCGACATGTTCCAAAACATCGATTCCACCGAACTAGACGCCATGCGCGAGCGCCAGGACATTACGTTGATCGATGTGCGCACCGACGCCGAGGTGGCGCGCGGGATTATCGCCGGTGCACGCCATATTCCGCTATTTTCCTTGCCGCAACACGTTGCGTCGCTGCCGGATGCCGCGACCATCGTAATTTATTGTCAATCCGGCGGCCGTTCCGCACAAGCTTGTTCTTACCTGGCGCAGCAAGGTTTTGCCGAACTTTATAACCTGTCGGGCGGCATTCTGGGTTGGCTGCGAGACGGGAAAGCGCTATCGAATGGCCCCGGCATTGGCTGAACTTTTTCGACTATAATCGGCGCTAACTATTTGGAGCAGTGATGCAATTCGACAAAGAACTCGACGCTCGCGGCCTTAACTGTCCGCTGCCTATTTTGCGCAGCAAAAAAGCGCTGACGGACATGCAGCCCGGCGAAACCTTAAAAATCGTCGCCACCGATCCCGGTGCGATGAAGGATTTTCAGGCTTTTGCCAAACAAACTGGCCATGAACTCGTCTACGCCGCCGAGGCGAATAAAGAATTTTTGTTTCTGCTGCGTAAACGCTAAAATCCTATCGGCCTGCGGGCCATGCCCCGCGCGGCTCGCGGCTTGGTATGGCTTGCGAAGCAGTATTAACCCGCTTCCTGGCGCGGTGTGTAATAAATCCAAATTTCGCGTTCGTTCGCAGTTACTATGAGTTGAATATCGACCCTCGTGGGAGAAGCCGGTCGAACAAGATTGTTTTGCGATGCTTGCCGTAGCGCATTGTCGCAAAGCCGGTCGCTTTCGCAATCCGTTGTTGAGCCCAACCCCATTGGACGTTACTGCGTCCTACTGTATATTTCTGAATACGCAAAAAATAGGTCAGACCAAGTACGAGAATGCACAAAGAAACTTTATTCCGACTTGTTCCAATGCCCAAAGGCGTAGTAAGTGTCTAACCCGTTCTTCGATCACCCCATACTAATAACGCTGTGCGCCGTTCCAATAGCAAGAACTTCACGCGCGGCTTTCTCGTCGTCGCGCCCGGTCTGACCATCAAGGACCGTCTTCGCGTGCTGCAACCGCACGACCCCGACAGCTACTACGCCAGCCGTGAACTCGTGCCGCACGATATGCTGGATGATCTGAAGAAGGCCAAGATCGTCATCGCCAACTACCATGCCTTCAAGCTGCGAGAGCGCATCGAAGTCTCCACGGGCGGGCGTCGGCTCATCAAAGGCCGCACCGGCGACGACCTGCAAACCGCAGAGACGGAAGGCCAGATGATTCAGCGCGTCATGCCCGACCTCATGGGTATGAAAAACATCCTCGTGCTCAATGACGAGGCGCACCACTGCTATCGGAAAAAACCTGACTCGGACGACGATGAAGTTCTAAAGGGCGACGAAAAAAAGGAGGCGGAGAGGAACAACGAAGCCGCGCGCCTTTGGATTTCTGGCCTCGAAGCCGTGAATCGCAAGCTCGGTCTTGCCCGCGTGATCGATCTTTCAGCCACGCCTTTTTTCCTCAGTGGCTCCGGGTATGTCGAAGGCACTTTGTTCCCGTGGACGATGAGCGATTTTTCGCTGATGGATGCCATCGAGTGCGGCATCGTGAAATTACCGCGTGTTCCGGTGGCGGAAAATATTCCCGGTGAGGAGCTGCCGGTTTATAGAAATTTATGGGAGCACATCCGCAAGGACATGCCCAAAAAAGGCCGTGGCACGGGCGAAGAACTCGATCCCCTCAAACTCCCCACTCGTCTGCAAACGGCACTCGAAGCGCTCTACGGCCACTACGAAAAAACCTTCAGGCTGTGGGCAGACAAAGGCATCAAGGCGCCACCGTGTTTCATCATCGTTTGCCAAAACACCGCTATTTCCAAGCTGGTTTATGACTTCGTTTCCGGCTTCCAGCGGAAACACCAAGACGGAACTACAAAGTTGGAAAATGGCCGTCTCGCATTGTTCCGCAATTACGACGAGACCACCGGCAATCCGCTCCCGCGCCCCAACAC
>JANMJR010000202.1:0-4457 GCA_031371465.1 Pseudomonadota bacterium | reverse complement strand
TGCCGCGTGGTTGCGTGAGACGTTGGAAAAGTTACCGACTTGTTTGAACAGCGAAATCGATTCGCTGTTGCCGCTGCGCGCCGAACCTCTACACCCATCAATGTCGTAAGTGAACGTGGGCGTGTTACACGCTTACGATTGGCCGGCTGATGCGCGCACATGACCTGAACTCTCGCAAGCGGCGTAAATTTCGCGTGGTGACGACCGATTCAAAACACGCGCATCCGGTAGCGCCGAACGTGCTTCAACGCAACTTTGTGGCCGAGGTCCCGAATCAAAAATGGCTCGCGGATTTGACGTATGTGCCGACCGACGAAGGTTGGCTCTACGTCCCCTTGGTGCTGGATCTATTCGCACGCAAGATCGTGGCCCTAGGCCAGCCCTTGGGCTGGGCCATGAGCGATACAATGCCGCAGGAACTGACGTTAGCCGCGCTGTGGGTTGCGTTGGGTTGGCGAGACCCCGATCCGGGGCTGGTGCACCACTCGGATCGCGGTTCGCAATATGCGGCCAACGATTACCGCAGCGTGCTCCAAGCGCGCGGCATCACCGTTTCGATGAGTCGTAAGGGTGATTGTTGGGATAATTCACCGACGGGGTGGCCTAGGGCCATGGAATCGGCCAACAGTACCGTCAAGGTAGAATGCGTGAACGACGAGCACTTCAAAACTCGAGCCGAAGCAGAGCGGGCGATCGTTGAATATATTGGCTACTACAATACCGAATGTCGTCATTCGGCATTGGGAAACGTATCGCCGGCTGAATTCGAGCGGCGCTGGCGCGCCGAAATGAATCAGGTAACGGAAGAAACATCGCAATGATGTACGCCGCGTTGCCCACCGCCGGCCGGTTTCTGGTTCGTCGCAAGCGACCGAACCGACCGGCCGTGGACAACGCTCTTCGTGCTTCGTAGCGTCCGTTGAAAGGGGACCAGTTCAGGACTTGCCAGGCGTGCACACCAAATTCATCGAAGCCCATCGCAGCGTGCTGGCCGAGTTGCTCGATTTAACATTGCCCGCTGACGCGGTGGATCACCGTAAAAGTGGTGTCAGCCAGTTTTCCGCCCGATATGGTTTTCTGGAAAAGCCAACGCGTATTCGCTTCCGTGTGCTAGACCCGGCAATACGGGCCGTGCCCGGCTCGACATGCCCCGACGTGACTCTGGATGCCGACAGCTTCAGTCGCTTGGAACTCGCCGTGCAGCGTGTATTCATCACCGAGAACGAGACCAATTTCCTGGCCTTCCGCCGGTTCGTGATGCCATTGTGATTTTTGGAGCGGGTTACGGGTGGGATGCACTGGCACGCAGTCATTGGCTAAAAAGCTGCTCAATCCATTACTGGGGCGATATCGATACCCATGGCTTTGGCATCCTGGATCATTTGCGCGTCTACTTTGGCCACGTGAAGTCGTTCTTGATGGACCGGGTAACCCTTGATGCGCACACCGCCGTCTGGGGAAAAGAAGACAAGCCCTTGGTCGCGGACTTGCACCGACTGACATCCGAGGAGCGCGAACTCTACGATGATCTGCGCGACAACCGCGTTCGCGCGGGACTGCGGCTGGAGCAGGAGCACATCGGCTTCCACTGGCTGGCTCATCGCCTTCAGCATCTTCTTGATGGTGCTGCTGCTCCCCATTTGGGCACCTTGCCATAAGACCATAAAAGGACTATATTTGGTCTTTATCAAATCAGGAGCACGGTCATGCGCTACTCATCTCAAGTCAAGCCGATCAGCTACCTCAAGGCCAACGCCGCCGAGGTCCTGACGCGCCTCACTCAGCAGCGTGAGCCCCTGGTCATCACCCAAAACGGTGAGGCCAAAGCCGTCCTGCAGGATGTGGCCTCGTTCGAAGAGACGCAAGAGACACTGGCCTTGCTGAAAATCCTCGCGCTGGGCAACCAAGATGTGGCTGCTGGCAAGGTTAAGCCGGTGGCCGCTGTCGTCGCCCGCCTGCGCGCCAAGCGAGCCGCGGTCTGATGGCAGGCGCGCCAGCCAAGTTCGAAGTGCTGCTCACCGAGGGTGCCGAGCAGGACTTGGAGGCCATCCACGACTACATCTCCGAATTCGACTGTGTGGCCAACGCCAACTACGTGTTGGATGAGTTGATGGAAGTTGTGGAGAGCCTGTCTAAATTTCCGGAGCGCGGCAGCTACCCGAAGGAACTGGTCGGCCTCGGCATCAAGGAGTACCGCCAAACTTTCTTCAAACCGTACCGCGTGATCTACCGTGTCACAGGCAGCCAAGTCATCATCTATCTGATTGCTGACGGGCGCCGTGATATGCAGTCAGTGTTGGTGAGAAGGCTACTGGGCGCATAGTCGCCTGCCGCGACTCGCTACAATTCGCATGGCTTTGAACCAGTGCTCACCAGTCCGGCGAGCCGGTTTTTCGGGCGGCAACCATACGCCACCAAAATATAAAGGCCATCCAGCTTTATCGGATGGCTTTTGTATTTTGATCGCAGTTTGCCGGAATCGAATCCGCGTCCGGTACGGACGCGGGGGCGAGTCGGGCGATTCACGCCACCATCACGCAAAGACGCTGGTGTCCAGCTTGCGTCAATTAAGCCAGACGGCGAAATCGAATGGCGGATCGACAATCGAAAAGCACTAACGGGCGCCTACGAATCGACAATTAGCGCCCGCTCAAAAACGCCTCTGATTTTTGACGTCGAAGGAAATCCCCCGAAGTGGACACCAGGTCACAATCTCTTCGGCGCCGATGTTCTCAATGGTTTAATGAATGCGGACATGGAACGATTTACCGATATGCTCAGACTAGACCCCTCAGACGAATATTGCAGGGCGTGGATTGACGGAACGCATCATCCATTGCGACGAATTTTGCCCCGCCAATACTCGCCGCGTTTTTCAAGAGTGGACATGATGGGAACCCCTCAACGAACCAACCGTCGACGGCCTTGAATAAAACTTCACCGTCCCAAAATTGTACCAAACAGGGATTTTTTAAAACAAGCGGTAAGGCCGTACTTTATCGTTTGAAATTGGTGGGCGGTACTGGGATCGAACCAGTGGCCCCTGCCGTGTGAAGGCAGTGCTCTACCGCTGAGCTAACCGCCCATTGGTATAATTATAAGTCAACTTGGCGGGCTTCATGATTCAACTCTTCTTTATCTTTGTTATTGCGCTGTTGATTTGGTTTTGGCACGACACGATGCAGGCGCGCGAACAGGCGATTGTGCTCGGCAAGCGCCATTGTCAAAACGATGGTCTGCAGTTGCTCGACGAAACGGTTTCTCTAAGCTCGATGAAGCTGCGTCGCGACGCGGACGGTCAGATGACGTTTCGCCGCGTCTACGAGTTCGAGTTCAGCGACAACGGTGACAATCGGCGCCTCGGAAGCATTACGCTATTGGGTCGCCATGCCGAGGCCATTCAGCTTGAGCCCCACCTAATGCAATAGCGTTTATTTCCAATATCGTTGTAAAATTCCGCAATTACAAAGCTCGTCGCAAAAAGCCGCGCGCGAATTCAACAAGTACTACACATTTACTCAGGGGGTTTCATGTGGCAGCAGGTCTATGATCCGTTAAATAGTTCTTTTCTATCCGCCGCGTTTGCCGCATTGCCGGTAATTGTCATGCTCGGCGGCTTGGGCTTCTTCCATATGAAGGCGCACATCGCGGCGATTGCCGGGCTAGTCGTCGCTTTGTTCGTGGCGATAGTCATATTCGGTATGCCCACATCGATGGCGCTCAAAACGGCTTTCACTGGCGGGCTGTTCGGCCTACTGCCGATCGGTTGGATCATTTTGAACATTATCTTCTTGTACAAACTCACCAGCGAAGCAGGGTTGTTCAAGATTCTGCAGGAAAGTATCGCGGGGATTAGCACCGATCGGCGTATTCAACTGTTGTTGGTCGCGTTTTCCTTCGGCGCGTTCTTCGAGGGCGCGGCGGGCTTCGGTACGCCGGTTGCTGTGACCGGCGCGGTGCTCATCGGGCTGGGTTTCTCGCCGCTCGCGGCATCCGGTTTATCGTTGATCGCCAACACGGCGCCGGTGGCCTACGGCGCGCTCGGTACGCCGATTTTGACCCTCGCCAAGGTCACGGGCTTAGATGCGTTTGATCTGGGCGCCATGGTCGGAAGGCAGTTGCCGTTCTTTTCCGTGATCGTTCCGTTCTGGCTCATTTGGGCCTTTGTTGGTTTCAAGGGCACGCTGCAAATTTGGCCGGCGATTTTGGTGGCCGGCGTGTTCTTCGCCGTGCCGCAGTATCTTGTATCCAACTTCATGGGTCCAGAATTGGTCGACGTGATCGCGGCAATTACTTCGATGGCTGCATTGACCCTTTTCCTCAAAATGTGGAAGCCGAAGAATGTTTGGACTTCGGTGACGCGCGAAGGCGAAACCATTTCGGCCGCTCAAGCAGCGAAGGAGCAAGTGCATCACGGTTACACAACCGCGGAAGTGACGCGCGCTTGGACGCCCTGG
>JANMJR010000049.1:0-3514 GCA_031371465.1 Pseudomonadota bacterium | reverse complement strand
CCAGTATCCAGGGGCTGGCCTCGGGCCATGCGAGTTGTGGCGACGCCTTCAAATAACCGTCTGTGTCATTCCCGCGAAGGCGGGAATCCATTGGGCCTCGGCTACGTTGCGACGCAGAATGGATTCGCACCCGCCTTCGCGGGAATGAGGGGCTGGCCTCGGGCCACAGCGCGGATTATTTCGCGTTAACTCTCTGACGACGCGCTTCGTACAAACAAATTCCCGTCGCGACCGAAACATTCAAACTCTCAACACTGCCGAACATCGGAATACGCACCGTGCGGTCGCATAGTTCGCGCGTCAAGCGCCGCAAGCCTTTTCCTTCCGCGCCCAGTACCAAGCCCATAGGCCCGCTGAGATCGGCTTGGTGTAATTCCTGATCGCCGCTCTCGTCGGCGCCGATGAACCAAATATTACGGTCTTTCAAATCGCGCAGGCTTCGCGCGAGATTCGTGACCATCAGGTAGGGCACGGTTTCCGCCGCACCCGAGGCGACTTTGCTGACGATGGCGGTGATGCCGACGCTGTTGTCCTTCGGCGCGATAACGGCATGGACACCCATGGCGTCGGCGACACGCAAACAGGCGCCGAGGTTGTGCGGATCTTGCACGCCGTCTAACACGAGAAGGAACGGGGGCTCGGTTATCTGATCCAAAATTTCATCAAGGTCACGACTCAGCGGCGCGTCGAGAATGTTCCCCACGACCCCCTGGTGACGTGCGCCGCCGGTGAGGCCATCCAGGCGTGCGCTGTCTACGCTCATGACGCGCACCTGGCGCTGCTCGGCGAATTCCAGCAATTCGCGGCTGCGCGGGTCGCTACGAGAGGCATCGACGTATAGCTCTTCGAACTGGGTATTGTCCCGCCGCAGCGCGCTCCTCACGGCGTGGAAGCCATAGATGATGCGGTGTTTGGCCATCGCTATTTTTTTATGTTGCGCGGTGACCGTGCCGAACGCTTAGGCAACGCGTGTGGCCTCACGTCGGCGGGCGGTTGGTCTGCCAAGACAAAATCGATCTTGCTGGTTTCCAAATCGACGCGCACTAGGCGCACGCGAATGCGATCACTCAGCCGATAGCGCTTACCAGTGCGTTCACCGAGCAGTTGATGCTTGGCTTGATCGAAGTGAAAATAATCGCTGCCCAATTCGCTGATATGCACCAAGCCTTCTACATACAGATCCGTCAGTGCGACGAATAATCCGAAGCCGGTGACGGCACTCACCGTGCCGAGGAATTCCTCGCCGACGCGATCGCGCATGTAGTAGCACTTGAGCCAGGACAAGACATCGCGCGAAGCCTCGTCGGCGCGGCGTTCCGTTTGCGAACAACTGACGCCGAGTTCTTTCCAATTGCCCGGCTGGTAGCGCTCGCCCTTGAGCACCGCCTTGATGGAGCGGTGAATGACTAAATCGGGATAGCGCCGGATTGGCGAAGTAAAGTGGGCATAGGCGGCATAAGCCAAACCAAAGTGGCCGAGATTTTCCGGGCTGTAAACCGCTTGCATCATCGAACGCAGCATCACGGTTTGAATGAGCTGAAAATCCGGGCGCGCTTTGACGCTGGTGAGCAGCGTGGCGTAATCGCTGGCTTTCGGTGCTTCGCCGCCGCCCAAGCCGAAGCCGAATTCGCGCAAAAACTCGCGCAGGCTGTCGAGCTTTTCCGGATTGGGCCCGGCGTGAACGCGATACAACGCCGGATGTTCGTTCTTGGCGAGAAAATCCGCCGCGCAGACATTGGCGGACAGCATGCACTCTTCGATCAAGCGATGGGCATCGTTGCGAATGACTGGCACGATGTTGCTGATCTTGCCGACATCGTCGAATAAGAGTTGCGTTTCCGTGGTTTCAAAATCGATGGCGCCACGTTTTTCACGGGTTTTGAGCAACACTTTGAACAACGCATAAAGCCGCTGAATGGGATCGAGCAATGCCGCGTATTTCTTTGTGGTCTCACCTTTCGGATTCTCCAGCATCGCCGCGACTTCGGTATAGGTGAAGCGCGCATAAGAATGCATCACTGCCGGATAGAACTGATATTTTTTGACTTCGCCGGTTGGCGTGACAATCATGTCGCAGGCGACACACAATCGATCGACCGCGGGATTAAGGGAACAAAGCCCGTTCGACAATTCCTCGGGCAACATCGGAATCACACGCCGCGGAAAATAAACCGACGTGCCGCGGCTGCGCGCTTCGCGGTCCAAAGGATCGCCCTCGTGAACGTAGTGACTGACATCGGCAATCGCGACGATCAGACGATAACCCTTGCCTTGTTTTTCACAGTAAACCGCATCGTCGAAATCCTTCGCAGTTTCGCCGTCGATGGTGACGAGCGGCAGAGCGCGCAGATCAATTCGATCTGGCGTGAGGTCTTTTTTCAAGACCTTTTTCGGTAATTTCTTCACCACCGCCTCGACATCGGCCGGCCACAAGAATGGCAACTGGTGCTTGCGCAGCGCGATTTCAATTTCCATGCCGGAATCGGCAAAATTACCGACCACCTCGACAATGCGGCCGACGGCTTCGGTGTGCTGACTGGGGTGATTGATCAGTTCTACCATGACGATTTGGCCCGGCTCGGCGCCGCCCTCGGAACCGGGCGCGATGAGAATATCCTGGCTAATGCGCTTGTCTTCCGCGACGACAAAATTCACGCCGTGCTCGACGAACAAGCGCCCGATCATGCGCTGGTTCACATGCTGCAACACTTCAACCACCGCGCCCTCAGGCCGGCCACGCCGATCCAAGCCGATAATACGCACCATCACCTTGTCACCGTGCAATACCTTGCGCATCTCCTTGGCGTCGAGAAATAAATCATCACCACCGCTTTCGCGAATGACGAAGCCGTAGCCATCGGGATGGCCTTGTACCATGCCTTTGATCAGATCGAGCTTGTCGGGAATGCATATCGCTTGTTTGCGATTACGCATGATTTGTCCGTCGCGCTCCATGGCTTGCAAGCGGCGATTGAACATGTCTTCTTCGCCTTCGTGGATCTCAAGTAATTCGCCAAGCCGCTCGCGCGACAGCGGAATACCCTCTTTTACCAACACCTCGAGTATGAATTCGCGGCTGGGTAGTGGGTTGTCGTATCGGGACTGTTCACGGGTCAGGTGAGGATCTTGATTACGAAGCGTTGCTTTCTTCTTTGACAATGGATAAGAATCCTATAAAATTCGTCTTTGCTTGATTGCCCAGATGGCGAAATTGGTAGACGCGCTAGGTTCAGGTCCTAGTGGTGGCGACACTGTGGGGGTTCGAGTCCCTTTCTGGGCACCATTCGAAGCGCGATTTGCGTCGCGATACGTCGTTGCGAAGCTTATTTTCTTCGCTTACATACCGCCGCGTATGCGGCGCGAAGAAAATAACCTTCACGCCTAGTCTCGCTCGCAACTCGCGCTTCTCCCTTCTGCATCCGTTGTGGTTCCTTCTAACGGCGCCTACTTCATTCAAACGGATGCCGCAAAACAATCGTCTCGTCGCGATCCGGTCCGGTGGAAATTACGTCGA
>JANMJR010000010.1:0-10023 GCA_031371465.1 Pseudomonadota bacterium | reverse complement strand
ATGAGTACTTTCCAGCCCAGACGCATGATTTGATCGTAACGGTAGCGCGGGAAGGTCGCACGAAACCAGAGGAAGCAGAACAGTAAAAACGCGATCTTTAAAAACAGCCAATGCATTCCTGGCAACACCAGCCAGTTAATGAGCGGAACTTGCTCAAGGAAACCGATCCGCACCGGCGGCAACCAGCCGCCGAGGAACAGCATGGCAGCCAGCGCGGACACCAAAACCATGTTGGCGTATTCCGCCAAGAAAAATAATCCGAAGGCGATGCCGGAATATTCCACGTGAAAACCGGCGACGATTTCCGATTCACCTTCCGCCACGTCGAACGGCGCGCGATTGGTTTCGGCTACCGCCGCGATGAAATACACCACGAACATCGGCAGCAACGGCAACCAGTTCCAGGATAAGAAACTGCCGTGCAGCATGCCATGGCCCTGCGCCTCGACGATCTTCACCAGATTCAAACTACCGGACACCATGATCACCGTCACCAGCGCGAAGCCCATGGCGATTTCGTAAGACACAATTTGCGCCGCGCAACGCAAGCTGCCGATGAACGCATATTTGGAATTCGACGCCCAACCGGCGACGATGACCCCGTACACGCCCATCGACGTGATGGCCATGATAAACAGTAAGCTCGCATCGACGTTGGCGAATACTTTTTCCGGCGTGAACGGCATGACCGCCCACGCAACCAAGGCCGGAGCGAGCGACAAGATCGGCGCGATGATGAAAAGATATTTGCTCGACCCCGATGGGATAACAATTTCTTTCATCAACATTTTCAGTACGTCGGCGAACGGTTGCAGCAAACCGCGCGGGCCAACACGGTTCGGCCCGACGCGCACTTGCATGAAGCCGATTACTTTGCGCTCAAAATAAGTCAGCATGGCGACGCAGAGGGTCAGCGGCAAGACGATGACCAAAATTTTCGCCATCGTCCAGATCAGCGGCCAGAGCGTCCCGAAGAAATTTTCCAGCGCGATCATTAGCCGATGCGCTCCAATTGAATCGCGCCGAACATCGATTCTAAGCCGGCGGTGAGCGAATGTCCGGCGGCCACACGCACCGTGTCGTCCGGCAAGGTATCGTCGCAACTGGCGTTGAGCACGATGGCGCTGCCGCCTTGTTTTAGGCGAACCGATGACCCTGCCGTCAGAGCGTGATTTGCCAGCATCCGCGAATTCATCGCCGCCGTCGGCGCCGCCGCATCAAGGGTTTTCTGCAAACTTTCCGCGCGCCTAACAATTGCGTCGAGTTGATAGATCGGCACTTCGCCGACGCGCTCTAAGCCACCATCCGAAGCCGGAGCCGAAACGTTGTAGGTCACCTGCTTGTTGCTTAATAAACCGGCCACCGTGCCGGCAAGGTCGGCCGCAATTGCATTGCGCACGGCTTCGACACTGTCAAACTCGAATCCCGGCACGCCGGACAAATTCGCCATGACGCGCAATACTTTCCAGGCGGGACGCGATTCACCCAATGGCTTCACGACGCCGGAAAAACTCTGTACTCGCCCTTCCATATTGATGAAGGTGCCGGCGGTTTCGGTAAACGGTGTGATCGGTAGCATGACCTGCGCATAGTCGCTGGCGCGATGGCGGTAACTGGTCAGCGCCACCACAAATTCCGCGGCGGACATCGCCTTCATCGCCGCCACGGGTTGCTGGCAATCCAACTCGGGCTCCGCGCCGAGTAACACATAAGCTTTGCGCGGTGACGATAACATTTGCGCGGCGTTCAGCCCGGCTTGAGATGTCGTTCCCAATGATGCCGCGTAAGGCAGCGCCCCGGCGAGGCTCGCGCCCACACTGTTGGCAGCTTCTCCGAGCACGCCGAAGCGTGCGTTCACGACACGGGCGAGCGTTTGGGCAACAGCGTAAATACTTGCATACGCCGGATGATGTTGCGCCACATTGCCAAGCAAGATGGCGCCCTCGCCTTTTTCGATCAGACTCGCCGCGAGCTTGCTCGCGGCATCGGAAATTTGAACAACTGCCAGCATGCTCTGAATTGACGCGGGCACTTCGCCCGGATTGCGTTCGAGCGCCGCTTTCAATACCTGCATTACGCTTGCCAGCATCTGACTTGGCGCGACGATCGCTTTGTTGGCGACCGCCATCAATAATTCATCGTCCGCAACGTGAATCACATTCAGTGCAAGACCCTTTTTCACCGCCATGCGCACGCGTTGCGAAATCAGTGGCTGCTCTTTGCGCAACGTACTACCGATAATCAGCGCGCTTTTCAGCGTGCTCAATTGCGCGATCTTCATGCCCAGCCAAGGTGCGCTTTGCGTACCGTCAAGGCTGAAGTCCGATTGGCGCAAGCGATGGTCGATATTGTTCGAGCCCAGGCCGCGCATCAGCTTTTGCAGCAGGAATAATTCTTCCAAGGTTTGATGCGGCGTCGCCAGCGCGCCTAGGCTATCGGCGCCGTGTTGATCCTTGATGCGCTTGAGATGCCGCGCGGAAAATTCCAGCGCGGTCTGCCAATCAACCGCACGCCATGCCCCGGCTTCCTTGATCATCGGCTGAGTCAGGCGCTCCGCCGAATTCAGGCCTTCATAGGAAAAACGGTCGCGATCAGCGAGCCAGCATTCGTTTAATTCTTCGTTTTCCCGCGGCACCACGCGGAGGACTTTATTTTGTTTCACTTGCACCGTGAGATTGGCGCCGAGGCCGTCGTGGGGGCTGACCGATTGATAGCGCGACAATTCCCAAGTACGCGCCGCGTAACGGAACGGCTTGCTGGTCAACGCGCCGACGGGGCATATGTCGATCATGTTGCCGGATAATTCCGAATCAATGGTCTTGCCGACGAAGCCGATGATCTCGGCGTGTTCACCGCGACCGATCATCCCGAGCTCCATAAGCCCCGCGATCTCTTCACCGAAGCGCACGCAGCGGGTGCAATGAATGCAGCGCGTCATTTCCTGCGCGGAAATCAGCGGACCGAGATCTTTGTGATCGACGACGCGCTTATCTTCCTCGTAGCGCGAATTGCTGCCGCCATAGCCAACAGACAGATCTTGCAACTGACACTCACCGCCTTGATCGCAAATTGGGCAATCCAGCGGATGATTGATCAGCAAAAACTCCATCACCCCCTTCTGCGCTTTCACGGCGTAGTCGGAATGGGTGAAGACCTTCATGCCTTCCGCTACCGGCGTCGCGCAGGCGGGCAATGGTTTCGGCGCCTTCTCGACTTGCACGAGACACATGCGGCAGTTCGCCGCGATGGAGAGTTTCTTGTGGTAGCAAAAATGCGGCACGGTAATACCGAGCTGATTGGCCGCCTGGATCAGCATAGTTCCCGGGTCGACTTGCACCGGCTTGCCGTTGATTTCGAGACTAATCATGCGGCAAGCTTGGCGGATTGCGGCACGACGCCGCCGGGGCCGACCAGGCAACGCTGGTGTTCGATGTGGTGTTCGAACTCGGCGCGGAAATGCTGAATCATCGCCTTCACCGGCATCGCCGCCGCATCGCCGAGGGCGCAAATGGTGTGACCTTGAATATTGTTGCTCACGCTAATCAGGCGCTCCAAATCTTCCGGACGCCCTTTGCCGGTTTCAATGCGATTCACCATGCGATACAGCCAACCGGTACCTTCGCGGCAAGGCGTGCACTGGCCGCAGGATTCTTCAAAATAAAAATACGACAAGCGCTCCAACGCCTTCACCATGCAGGTGGTTTCGTCCATCACAATCACCGCTCCGGAACCCAACATCGAACCCGCCTTGGCAAGGGAGTCGTAGTCCAGGTCGGTTGCCATCATGATGTCGGCGGGCAACACCGGCATGCTCGAGCCGCCGGGAATCACCGCTTTCAATTTCTTGCCGCCGCGCATGCCACCGGCCATTTCCAATAGTTTCGCGAATGGCGTGCCGAGCGGCACTTCGTAGTTGCCGGGCCGCTCGACGTGACCGGAAACGGAAAATAGTTTACTGCCGCCGTTATTTGGCTTGCCCATTTCCAAGAATTTTTGTCCGCCGTTGACGACGATCCACGGCACACTGGCAAAGGTTTCCGTGTTGTTAATGGTGCTAGGCTTGCCGTATAAACCATAGCTCGCGGGAAACGGCGGTTTGAAGCGCGGCAGGCCTTTTTTCCCTTCGAGGGATTCCAACAGCGCGGTTTCCTCGCCGCAAATATAAGCGCCGTAACCGTGATGGTTGTAGAGTTCGAAACTAAACGCCGAACCCAAAATATTGTTGCCAAGGAAGCCCGCGGCGCGCGTCTCATCCAGCGCCGCTTCGCAACGATCGTAGGTTTCCCAAATTTCACCGTGAATATAGTTGTAGCCAACGCTGATGCCCATCGCATAGGCGGCGATTACCATGCCTTCGATTACCATGTGCGGGTTGTAACGCAACAGATCGCGATCCTTGAACGTACCCGGCTCCCCCTCGTCAGAATTACACACGAGATACTTTTGCCCGGTGTAATTCTTCGGCATGAAACTCCACTTCAAGCCCGTCGGAAAACCAGCGCCGCCGCGGCCACGCAACGCCGAAAGCTTCACTTCGTTGATGACCTGTTCCGGCGTCAATTTTTCAGCGATGATTTTTTTCAGCGCTGCGTAGCCGCCACGCGCCTCATAGTCCTTGAGACGCCAAGTCTTATCGCGATCGAAGTTCTGCGGGATCAAGCCAACGATGTTCATTTCAATTCCGCCAGCAGCCCATCGATTTTGTCATTGCTCATGAAACTCAACATTTGTTTGTTATTCAGCAAGCACACCGGCGCATCACCGCAGGCGCCGAAACATTCGCCTTCTTTGAGCGTGAACTTGCCATCCTGTGTCGTGCCGTTGAAATCTATACCGAGTTTCTTCTTTAAGTATTCCGCCGCATTGTTTGCTCCGGATAAAGCACAGGGCAAATTCGTGCAAATCGTGATCTTATGCTTACCCGTCGGCGCGAGATTGTACATGCTGTAGAAGGTCGCGACTTCGCGCACGGCCACTGGCGCCATGTTCAGATAACTAGCGACGAACGCCATGGTCTCGTTCGACAGCCAGCCCCTTTCGTCTTGGGCGATCGTCAGCGCCGCCATGACGGCGGAGCGCTTTTGCTCGGCGGGATATTTGGCGACAGCAGCGTCGATGTTTTTCAGGGAATTGGCGCTTAACATTTTTAGGGAGGTGAAAGGTGAAAAGTGAAAGGTGAAAAGTAAAAAGCCTCGCAGTTACAGCGGTTATCGCATCCAGTTTCCGCAGAATTACTCTTCACTTTTCACCCTTCACTCTTCACAATATCACCGGTCGATCTCACCAAACACAATATCCTGCGTGCCGATAATCGCCACGACATCCGCGATCATGTGGCCGCGCGCCATTTCGTCGAGCGCCGCGAGATGCGGAAATCCCGGTGCGCGAATTTTCAAGCGATAGGGTTTATTGCCGCCGTCGGATACGAGGTAAATCCCAAACTCGCCCTTCGGCGCTTCCACGGCCGCATAACATTCGCCGGGCGGAATGTGCATGCCTTCGGTGAAGAGTTTGAAATGGTGGATCAACTCTTCCATGTTTTGTTTCATATCGACGCGCGGCGGCGGCGCGATTTTGTGATCGTCGATCATCACCGGGCCGGGATTGCCGCGCAGCCAGGCTATGCATTGCTTGATGAGGTTGTTCGACTGGCGCATCTCTTCGATGCGCACCAAATATCGATCATAGCAATCACCTTCGACGCCAACGGGAATGTCGAAGTCCATGCGGTCATAAACTTCGTAGGGCTGCTTTTTTCGCAGATCCCATTCGACGCCGGAGCCACGCAACATCGGGCCGCTAAAACCCAGCGCCTTGGCGCGCTCGGGCGTCACGACGCCGATGCCAACGGTGCGCTGTTTCCAAATACGATTGTCGGTGAGCAGAGTTTCGTATTCGTCGACGTAGCGTGGGAAACGATTGGTAAAGTCCTCGATAAAATCAAGCAGCGAGCCGCCACGATTGGCATTGATTTTCTTAATCTCGTCCGCGTTCTTGATTTGCGATACTTGATATTGCGGCATGCGATCCGGCAGATCACGGTACACGCCACCGGGCCGATAGTAGGCCGCATGCATGCGCGCACCGCTGACGGCCTCGTAGCAATCCATCAAATCTTCGCGCTCGCGAAAGCAATACAGGAACACCGTCATCGCGCCGACATCCAGCGCGTGGGCGCCGAGCCACAGCAGATGATTCAACACGCGGGTGATTTCGTCAAACATCACGCGGATATATTGCGCGCGAATCGGCGGTGACACGCCGAGCAACTTCTCCATCGACATGACATAGGCATGCTCGTTGCACATCATGGAGACGTAGTCCAGTCGATCCATGTAAGGGATCGACTGAATAAAGGTGCGGGTCTCGGCGAGTTTCTCCGTCGCGCGATGTAAGAGGCCGATGTGCGGATCGGCGCGTTCTATGACTTCACCGTCTAACTCGAGAACCAGGCGCAACACACCGTGTGCGGCAGGGTGCTGCGGCCCAAAATTCATCGTATAGTTTCGAATCTCAGCCATGGCTAATGTCTCCCTCCCCTTCAAGGGGAAGGAACGTGCTAGCCGAGTCCCATCGCCAAAAATCTCCAATCATTATTTCACGCCACCGTAGTTCGGCTCACGCACCACCCGCGGCACAATCTCGCGTGGCTCAATGGTCACCGGCTGATACACCACCCGTTGTTGATCCGGGTCGTAGCGCATTTCGACGTGACCGGAAATCGGGAAATCTTTGCGGAACGGATGGCCGATGAAACCATAGTCCGTGAGAATGCGGCGCAAATCTGGATGGCCGGTGAAAATAATACCGAACAAGTCAAACGCTTCGCGCTCGAACCAATTGGCCGCCGGCCAAATGTCGATCACCGACGGCAATATGGGAAGAGCATCGTCGGCCGCGAAGACCTTTACGCGAACACGTTTGTTATGGTCCAAAGAGAGCAAATGATAAACGACTGCGAAACGCAGGCCGCTTGCACCACCGTGATACTCGGAATAGTCGAGGCCGCACAGATCGATCATCTGATCGAATTTGAGTTCTGGATGATCTCTTAAAGTTTTCGCCGCAGAAAACCAGGACTCTGCTTTCACAGTGACGCTAAGTTCACCGAAGCCAATGGCTAAACCGACCAGGTCCTCACCGAGGACGTTGCGTATTTTTTCTTCCTGGGATTCGAGCGTAGCGGTCATCGACAAAAACTTTTCTGGTTGAATAACGGCTCGGCGGCTATAACGAGCCGCCCCTCACCCCAACCGTCCCCCGCAACGGCGGGAAAGTGCGTGTTCCCTCGCCCCGCGTGGGGGGAGAGGGCTAGGGCGAGGTGGCCTAGGGCTATGAGGGGTCGGTGGCTCATTGGAACGATCCGTCAAGCCGCCCGCGCGATGGTATTGGTACGCTTGATTTTGTTTTGCAGTTGAATGATGCCGTACAGCAACGCCTCCGCCGTGGGTGGGCAGCCGGGCACGTACACATCCACCGGCACGATGCGATCGCAACCACGCACGACAGAGTAGGAATAATGATAATAGCCGCCGCCGTTGGCACACGATCCCATGGAAATCACCCAGCGCGGCTCGGGCATTTGGTCGTAGACTTTGCGCAGCGCCGGCGCCATTTTATTGCACAAGGTTCCGGCGACGATCATGACATCGGACTGCCGCGGGCTGGGGCGAAACACGATGCCGAAGCGATCTAGATCGTAACGCGAGGCGCCCGCGTGCATCATCTCCACCGCGCAACAGGCTAGGCCAAAGGTCATCGGCCAAAGAGAGCCGGTGCGCGTCCAGTTGATGAGCGTATCCAACTTCGTGGTGACGAAGCCCTTCTCCGTGACACCTTCAAAATTCATGATTTAGTCCCATTCCAGCGCGCCTTTTTTCCATTCATAAATGAATCCGACAACGAGGATTCCGAGAAAAATCATCATGGCGATGAATCCAAACAAGCCGATTTCTTTGAGTACGACCGCCCAAGGGAAGAGAAACGCAATTTCCAGATCGAACAAAATGAACAGAATCGCCACGAGGTAGTAGCGCACATCGAATTTCATGCGCGCATCTTCAAAGGCCTCGAAGCCGCATTCGTAGGGGGAAAGTTTTGCCGAATCGGGTTTGTTGGTGCCGAGTCGCAGGCTTATGAGCCAACCCAATGTCAGCGGCGCCACACCGATGGCGAGGGCGACAAAGATAAAAATCAGGATCGGGAAGTAGTTTTCTAACATATGGGGCTACCCCCTTCCACATACCTAAATGAAACCGGGGTCGCTACAAAAATTATTCGGTTGGTGCCGGCGATCAGACTCGAACTGATACGGCTTTCGCCACTGCCCCCTCAAGACAGCGTGTCTACCAATTTCACCACGTCGGCACAGCTCACAAACTTACTTCGGTATGTCCTTTGCTTTTGAATCTCCCGCCGCAGGCTCGGCGGTCACCGGCGCAGTTGTCGCGGGCGTTACCACCGGGGCGGCGGGCGCAATGGTCGCTGCCGAATCCACTTTCTTCTCCGTCGTCACCGGCGCAGGCTGCACCGCGGTAGGCGCGGATTGCATCACGCCACCGCTTTGGCGATGGCTGGACAAATAAGTCAGGCCCAAGCTGCTGATAAAAAATAGCGCAGCCAAAACACCCGTCGTCTTGCTAAGAAAGTTCGACGCACCGGTCGAGCCGAACAGGCTACCGGCGGAACCGCTGCCGAACGCCGCACCCATGTCCGCGCCTTTGCCGTGCTGAATCAGCACCAAGCCGATCACGCTGAGGGCGGCAAGGGTATGAATAATCCAAACGAATGTTTCCATGTATTGCTCGAAAAAGTTTTAGTTGCAGCAGCGCACTTATGCCGCTCCGATGCCAGCGCGACAGATTGCGAGAAATTCCTCCGCAACCAGCGACGCCCCGCCGATCAAGCCACCATCGACGTCGGGCATAATCAGTAATTGTGCCGCATTTGAGGCTTTTACGCTACCCCCATAGAGGATCAGAAGCTTAGTCGCGATGCCCGAATCATGGCGGGCGATGCAGTTGCGGATGAAGGCGTGAACCGCTTGCGCCTGCTCCGCCGAAGCAGTTTTCCCCGTGCCAATCGCCCACACCGGCTCATATGCAATCACACAACTTTGGAGTGCGGCGATGCCAGCAAGTTCGATGACTTTGTCCAGTTGCCGCCCGACGACGCTCTCGGTCGCGTTGGCGTCCCGCTCCACCAACGTTTCGCCGACACATAAGATCGGCACGATGCCCGCCTTCTGCGCGGCGATGAATTTGCGCGCGACCGTTTCATCGTTTTCTCCGTACAGCGTGCGACGTTCGGAATGGCCCACCAAAACGTACGCGCAGGAAAACTCCTTCAACATCGCGGCGGAAACTTCGCCCGTGTAAGCGCCGTTCCCGTGCTCACTCACGTTTTGTGCGCCCCAGGAAATCGCGGTATTTTCCAACAACATCGCGGGCTGAAATAAATACGGAAAGGGAACGCAGACCGCCACGTCGACACCGGCAAGCGAATCCTTGGCATCTGCCAATGCCTTCAGCAGCGCCTCATTGGCATCGAGCACGCCGTTCATTTTCCAGTTTCCGACTACCAATTTTTTGCGCATTGCCGCCTCGGGGACAAAATTTGTATCGTCGCATTATCCCTTAGCTAACTACAGCAGTCGAATTAAGACTTTTGCTCAGTTCGTGATGCAAAGGGTAATCGGCTTGGGAGCCGCCTCGATACGGGGTGGGGGCTGGCCTTGGGCCACCTCGGGCCATTGTCTCGCAGACCATGCCATGCCAAGAGGCAAGCTGCATGACGTTCGTGGCAACCCAAAGAAAATGTGAACTCTACCGCACATCCCGCGCACAGCGAAATCCAACGTCCTCTCTCCTGAGATCCGCATTAGCATGGTAGCGCTTGGTGGCGATGAGACGTTCGCTCGGATCAAATCGCCCGCTGCCGCGGATCACTCGCGCTGTTCCGGTTTCCGGCCCTTTGGGATTACGCACATCGCTGCGCAAAAAACTATCCGAATACCAATCGGCA
>JANMJR010000512.1:0-2366 GCA_031371465.1 Pseudomonadota bacterium | reverse complement strand
CCAGGTACGTTTGAATTCCTGTGCGGGGTGGTTGCCTTCGACCGCGGCGATTTCAATACTTTCATCGAGCACGCGACTCGGTCGCAAACCGTGATCGAGAATTCGGGACAGTACAACGCCATCATGCTCGTCAGCTTAGTCAACGCGAACATGTTTGTCGCGATGGGAAAGCTCGAAGTGGCGGAGAAATTGTTGGCTCATATGCGAGACAGTTATCTTGGACCTGCTACAAGCAACTTCCGCGCGGCAATTGCTCTGAACGAAGCGTGGCTCGCTGAAAGGCAAACTCAATGCGACCGGCGCGACGCGTTACTGCGTGAGGCATTGGTCAGCGCTCGGGAAGAACGAGCCAAAATGCGTTTACGCTGGTTTCGCGACGCAATCGCTGCCCTATTGCCGATAGCACTGGCGCGCGACATCGAGCCCCAAACGGCGCGCCGGTTGATCCGCGAATTCAACATACTCCCGGATTCGCATGCTGCCGAATGCTGGCCCTGGCCCGTAAAGATTTACACCTTCGGTAGGTTCGCGCTTCTACTCGATGACCAGCCCGTCACGTTCTCACGCAAAGCCCCGAAGAAGACCATTGCGCTGCTCAAGGTACTCGTCGCGATGGGTGGACTCGAAGTCGACGAGCAAAGGCTGATCGACGCATTGTGGCCCGACGACGAAGGCGACGCGGCGCACCGCTCATTCAACTCCGCCCTGCACCGCCTGCGAAAGCTGTTAGGCAGCAACGATTTCCTCCGCCAAAGCGGCGGCGCGCTGTCGCTCGATACACAGCGCTGTTGGGTGGACGTATCGGCGTTCGAGCGCTTAGTCGACGCTTCCGGTGATCTCGAGGAGGCACTGAGCCTGTACCGCGGTGGCTTTCTCGCCGACGATACCGAAGCGTCTTGGGCGGTTGTCCGGCGGGAGCGATTACGAGGTAAGTTCGTCCGTGCTGCCGAAGCGGTCGGGCGACGGCTGGAGAATGCGGAACGGTTCGACGAGGCGATTGCACTTTATCTGCGAGGCATTGACGCGGACAATCTGATCGAGTCGTTTTATCAAGGCCTGATGCGTTGTTACGGTCGCTTATGCCGGGCGAGCGCGGCCGCGAGCGCCTTTCGCAGGCTGCGGCAAACGCTCTCGGTAACTCTTGGAGCGGAGCCCTCAACCGCAAGTCGAAGGTTGCTTCATGAACTGCGCCTCAGCTAGCGCTTGCGACGGCATCAGCCATTTTCTTAATCCGTAAGCAATAAATAAGCGCCCGGCGGCTACGCTGTTCTTAGCCAAAAGGAGAAGGTGCATGCGCATGCCACGCAGTTATGTTGCGCGCATCTATCGTCAGGGATATCAAAGTCTGTCGGGATTGGTCGAAGATGTGCACAGCGGTGCGAAGCGGCCATTCCGCAGTCTCGCGGAACTGATCGCTTTGCTGCGCGCACCGATCGCCCGTGCTCCTACTTCTCGAGGTGGATCCGATTCACATTCCGATCGTTAATCAACCTAGGAGAAGGATTATGAACAGCATCACAAAGCAAAACCTCGTAGCTTTTTATGGAATTCTTTGTGTGTGCCTCACGGCATCGGCCGCGCCGATGCCTAAAGAGGGCAATTTTGACTTTAACTTTTGCTTCGTGACCGATATTCACCACATTGCCGTTACTGATAAAGCAGGCGTGGGCCACTTCACCAACGGGGCCGCACTCCACAGTCTCCAGCCGGGGGGACCTTTCGATCTGCAAGGCGCACGCTGCTTCGGCTACTACAGCAATGTCGACGGTCAGTATAGCGACCACGGCTATTGCGAACTTCTCGACGCGGACGGCGACCGTTGGCTCATGAAATTCCTAACGGGGCCGGAGCAATCCGGCACGTGGAATGTGGCGGCAGGTACCGGTAAGTATGTTGGCATGACGGCCACCGGTTCATACAAGCCACTGGGCTTCGTCTCGTCACCTGAACCTGGTCGTGCCCAGCGCTGTAACCGCAATACGGGTACCTATAAGCTTAAATGAACTGAGCGTGAATAGCATGGCGAGGGCGCCGCTCCCCAGGCGTCGTCGTCGTGCCTCCGATTCGCTTGGGTACTAGTGGGCTGTTTAACAGAAAACCTTCGCCACCCGCATGCTACGGAATCTCAATCACCACGCGGCCACAAATTTCGCCGGCCTTAAGTTGATCAAGCGTGCGGCTTACATCGGCGAGCGAGCGTTTTTCGATGGGTATCGGTTTAAGCTTGCCGGCGCGCGCCAGTTCGACCAGTTCTTTCAACTCCGCGACGGTGCCGACATTCGAGCCTTGCAGCATGAGCGCGCGCTGCACCAATACGACCAGCGATACCGGAATTTCCCCACCATACAGCCCGACTACGATTAACT
>JANMJR010000131.1:0-12077 GCA_031371465.1 Pseudomonadota bacterium | reverse complement strand
GTCGCGGAAGGGCTATTTTTCCCCGATACTTACTTAGTCATACCCGGTACCAGCGATCTGAAACTACTCCAGCGCGCGTACAAAGCAATGCAAGAGCGCCTTGCAAGCGCCTGGGAAACCCGCGATCAGTCATTGCCCTACGGCGAACCCTATCAAGCGCTGATCATGGCATCGATTGTCGAGAAGGAAACCGGACAAACGAGCGAGCGACCGTTAATCGCATCGGTGTTCATCAATCGTTTGAAAAAACGCATGCTATTGCAAACCGATCCGACCGTGATTTACGGCATGGGCGATCGCTACACCGGCAACATTCGCAAAACCGACCTGCTGCGCGACACGCCGTATAACACCTACACTCGCGCCGGCATGCCGCCGACACCGATCGCCATGCCGGGACTAGCCGCGATCAAAGCGGCGCTGAATCCAGAGTCGTCGAACGCCCTGTACTTTGTGGCGAAGGGCGACGGCAGTCACGAATTTTCCGCGACCTTGATCGATCACAATCGTGCCGTGAATAAGTATCAACGCTAAATGGCGCGCGGAAAATTCATCACGCTGGAAGGCATTGATGGCGCTGGCAAGAGCACCCATATCCAGTATTTGGCCGAGCTAGTTCGCGGGTTGGGCCATAGCGCGGTGTTGACGCGGGAGCCGGGCGGAACGCTGCTCGGTGAAAAACTCCGCGCGCTCGTGCTGAGGGAATCGATGCATGCGGAAACGGAAACCCTGTTGATGTTCGCGGCGCGCCAGGAACATATCGCCAGCGTCATTGAACCCGCCTTGGCGCGTGGCGATTGGGTCATTTCCGATCGCTTCACTGATGCCAGCTACGCCTATCAAGGCGGTGGGCGTGGGGTGTTGGAAAGCAAGATCCGCCTGTTGGAACAGTGGGTGCAGGGCGAATTGTCACCGGATCTGACCTTATTGTTTGATCTGGATACGATTGCCGCCAAGGCGCGGCAGACCAAGGCGGGTCTGGCGCCCGACCGCTTCGAGCAACAACAGCGCGAGTTTTTTGAAGCCGTTCGCAACAGCTACCTGGCGCGCGCTGCGCAGTTTCCTTTGCGGATTCGCCGTATCGATTCGTCGTTGAGCATTGAAGAAATTAAAGTAATAATAGAGAAATTAATTTTATCTATATGAATTTATGAATCTATATCCTTGGCAAGATCCGATCTGGGAACAGCTTTGGCAGCCCGGAATCGAGCGTATACCCCCGGGCTTGTTACTGCACGGCCGCATGGGCATTGGCAAACTCGCATTCGCCAAAACCCTTGCTAAAAGCCTTTTGTGTACCCGGCGACTAGGAAGCGCCCACGCCTGCGGTGAATGTGACGCGTGCCGCTATTTCGCTCAGAATGCCCATCCGGATTTTCGTCTAGTCACGCCCGAGGCCGAAGAAGAATCGGGCGAGGGCGGTGCAGCCGAACCCGTCGGGGCGAAAGAAAAGAAAGCAAGCGAGTTCATCACCATTAATCAGATCAGACAGTTGGGTGATTTTATTTCACTAACTTCTCATCAAAATAGTGGGCGCGTCATTCTCATTTCCCCGGCGGAACAACTCAATCCGAATGCCGCGAACGCGCTGTTGAAAATGCTTGAGGAGCCGCCGCGGCACACCCGGTTCTTACTGGTGACCAACCATCTTGGGCGGATACTTCCCACGGTTCGCAGTCGTTGCCGTTTACTGAAAATGCCAATGCCGAATCCGGCCGAGGCGGCTGCCTGGCTGGCGCTTCAGCGATGCCTGGATCCTGAACTTAACCTCGCGCTGGCGGGGCGCGCACCGTTAGCGGCGCTGGAGAATGGCGAAAATGCCGAGTGGCAAACGCAACGAAAGCGCTTCTGCGATGCCTTGTCACAGCCAAACGGGGGCGATGCCGTTGCGATGGCGGAATCGGTTCTAAAGCTCGCGCCCATCATCGTGCTACGCTGGCTGCAAACCTGGATTTATGACCTGGTCAGTCTCCAGACGACGCGGGAAAACCGCTACCATGTCGATCAGACCAAAACTCAAATTAACTTGAATAAAAATATCCAATTAATTGATTTATTGAATTTTAATTTAGAGATATCGTCGGCAAAGCGGCTTATTCATCATCCGCTCAATCCCAAGCTGTATTGGGAGTCGCTATTCATTCAATATTTTAAATTATTTAAATAATAAATTGATTATTAATGTTTATTGATTCCCATTGCCATATTGATTTCCCTGAGTTGGCTGAACAAGAAGCAGCTTTACTCGATAAAATGCGGGAAGCGCAGGTGACCCACGCCTTGTGTGTCAGCGTGAATCTGCAGGATTGGCCGCGGGTGCTTGCGCTGGCGGAGCGCCACGAAAATTTGTTCGCATCGGTCGGGGTCCATCCCGATCATATTGCTGAAACACCGGACGTGTCGGAAACGGATCTGCTGACTCGCGCCGCTCATCCGCGCGTCGTTGCCATTGGCGAAACCGGCCTTGACTACTATCGTTTAACCGGCGACTTGGAATGGCAACGAGATCGCTTTCGCACCCACATCCGCGCCGCGAAGACCTGCGCCAAGCCATTGATCATCCATACGCGGGCGGCGGCAACGGATACGATCGCGGTTATGAGCGCAGAGGATGCCGGCGCCGCCGGCGGCGTGATGCACTGTTTTACCGAGTCCTGGACGGTTGCGAAGGCGGCGCTGGATTTAGGGTTTTATATTTCCTTTTCCGGCATCATCACCTTCAAGAACGCCGCAGACCTGCGCGAAGTCGTGCGCCAGGTGCCGTTGGAACGCCTGTTGATCGAAACCGATTCGCCCTACCTGGCGCCGGTTCCCCATCGCGGCAAAATGAATCAACCAGCCTTTGTCAAACACGTAGCGGAATGCGTGAGCAGCATCAAAAATGTGCCGATCGAGGACATTGCGACGACGACCAGCAGGAACTTCTTCGCGCTATTTCGCGACGCGCAACAATGAACTAACCACAACGCCAGAACGCTTTTCCAGAGCGGCTCTCAAGGCATGCATCGACAGAAGCCAAGTGCCGAGCGGCTTTCAGCGATGACCGAAAAAAATTAGTTTCCGTCAGGAGTTTGCCGGCCGTGCGATGCGCATTTCTTTGCGCCGGTTCCATTTGCGTCGCACTATCCAACGCCAACTGAATTGCACCGCGAAATAGCCGATGACCGCGAACAAGCTGGACTGAATCGCCAGGCCGATCAACAAGGTATCACCCAGGGAATAGATCCACAGCAACCCGTGCTTGAGCATGCTAAATAGTCCGAGCGCCTTGAATTCGCCAAGGGCCGGCGGTGGCGCCGTCGTGCCGGTGGCCAAGGCGCCAATCTTGTAGGCGAGGATATAGAGCGGGACGAAGGTGATGGGGTTCGTGTAAAACGTAGTCAGCGCCGCCACCGCCAGATTGGCGCGCAAGCCGATCGCCAGCGCGGCGGCGCTGAGAATCTGAAACGGGCCGGGGATCAAACCCGTCACCAGGCCGATTGCCACACCCCGGGCCACACCATGGCGATTCAAATGCCATAAACTCGGCCGCGACAGCAAGCGACCGAAAATCCGCAAGGCGCGGTTTGAGTTAACGTCTGTAGCGCTGGGTAAATATTTCTTAAGCCATCCGTTGGGCATCTAGTCGGGTCTTTTTCTAAGGTTGAAATTCAACAACACGTTGGGCGCTAGCACGCACGCTGCAGCGTTACGCGCGGATCGATACTGACGTTCCCACCGATTTTAAATTCGCGTAACCCTATCATATCGCGCTCGGGATGAAAAAGTATAAGTGTCTCGATCGATACATGTCATCGTCCTGAAACCCTTGCGGATATTGCCGCCCAGGCCATGCCACGCCACCGGGCAAGCGCGGTGCGACTCATAGGCACGACGATTTAAATGAAGATCTACCATTTGTCGACATTTTCAAATGGAAACCTACACAACCGGCGGTTGATAAATTTAGGCGTGGGGCGCGCCGGCGGTTAAATGAACGAATAACCCGTTTTAAACGGTCATTTGAAATCAACCCATTCGGAGGTGTTACTGACGCGGTAATGCTGATTTTGTCGTTCTCGAAGCCGTAAGTCGGCCGCCCATGTTCACGACTTTTCGCCGACGTCTTCGCCCGCCGTAACCGGTGAGTTTTATGTCGAGCTAACGGCAGCGCTTCGCAACCCAGAGATTCGCGCCACCTTGGTTGAAATGCCGGTCTTCTGCTTAACGATTGTAGTGGCCGTTCGCTGGAGGCGTAATCTCAGTCCAGAGCTTATTTGGCTACTCACCAAAAGGCGGATTTTAACGTTGTTTTTCGCGTCGGCTCGTTACGAGATAGACCGCGCGCATAGGTTTCCTAGGCGCTACCGAATTGCTGTTAACAAGGTCACTCGCACCCCGCGCATGTTTAAGAGCGCGGTGATTGCGGATACCGGTACATGGTCATTCCCAGTTTCAAAACGTTTTACTCACCGATAACACGATGGTTGAGGAACCGATGGTTTTGTCGCCGCGACTTGTAGCGATCGTGTAAAACTCTTTCTTGGCGTTGCTGTCAACGTAAGCTGCGCCAAGTAGGTAGCCGTTGAGATCGTAAGTCGCGCCAAGTTTCCAATCGGTGTAATCGAAATCCTTATAGTTTTTCACCTTCTGATGTCCGATGTGCCCAACTAAAGAAAGTTTGTCTAGCCACGCATTGCCGGTCTTCAATTCCGAAAATGGAAAAGTGGCATTGACTTCGACATAGGTTGAGCCTTTTGACTTCGGCTCCGTCGCCCCGAAAAAGTCCGTTACGGAATACCAAAATTTACCGCTAACCCATTTCCAGTTGCCGCCGAAATTTGCTTCGAAAGTATCATATCGTTTGCCGGCGCCCGTCTTTCCGCTCGGATAAAAATAGTAAAGCCCGCCTGCTGTCAAGCCAATGTCATCACTCAACTTGTAGTTGTAGCCGGCGTAGAAATCCCATTCCATATTCGCGTTTGCATAGGAATATCCGCTCACGTTAGAGGCCCATGTCCCCGCGTAAAATCCGCTGGAATGGGCGTAATCGAAACCGCCTTGAATAGCCGGATTCTTAGCTGTTTGTGAAATGCCGCGAAAACGGTAATCGCTAAAAAAACCAAGGTTACCTGTAATTGTATGGGGCGATGCGGGTTCTGCGGCGGGCGCGGGCGGGTCTTCAGCGTAAGCGGTCGAAACGTTTATGCTGACCATAAACGCGCAAGTAACATAAGCAATGGGATTTCTCATTTTTGGCGCCTTGTGGTTGGAAGATAGTTTTTAAGAATCTCCCAGCAGAATCCGTGCCAGAAAAATAAAGAATATAATTCAAAAGGTTATCAACGCCTGGTGGCCGCAGTCGTTATGCTCTGCCCAAATGCATTGCATAAAAAAATCGCAATGCACATTCATGGGGCGGATTTTGTGAAAACCCATCCCATCAAGGAGAGGCGCTACGTGCTAGCCGCCCGATCGAATCTGTTTAGGCGGGTCAAGGTATCCTGGCGATAGTAAGTCTTCAACTGCTCGTACACTGCCGGATATTCCTCAACAATAATCTGCGGCATTTCAAAAAACACTTCGCTCAATACCGCAAAAAACTCACCGGGATTTTCCGAGGCGTAGGGATCGATCGGCGTATCTTCACCCGCGACCACGCGTTTGCAAAAATCCGCATAGGCTGCCACGAAAGTGTTTTGCCACGCGCGCGAATTCATGTCTTTATGCAACGGCGGAAAGCCATTGGCGTCGCCATTTTGCATGTCGAGTTTGTGCGCGAATTCGTGGATGACAACATTCGCGCCGTCGCTCGCGAATGCGGCTTGTGTATCGGCCCAGGATAAAATGACCGGCCCATCGCTGCGCGCCATACCGGTCATCGGGCGGCGGTCGGTGTGTACTACTCCGGCAGCGTCGACATATTGATGATTCGGAACAAATTCGTCTGGATAGATGATGATGCCGTGCCAGCCTTCGTAGAAATTTACGTTCAAATTTAAGGTCATTAGGCAAGCTTGCATTGCGATGCTAACGAACATTTCCGGCGTGACTTCTAAATCGTGGGCGGTGCTGAATTCTTTGTCGTGCAGGAATAAGCGCACATCTTCGTTTAAGCGTTTGAGTTCCGAGTCTGACAGCCCGCGTAGATAACTAGCCGAGGTAACCAGTCGCCGCCAGAGCTTGCCATCGATGCTGGTTTTATTCAGTATGCGATTGCGGCGCCAAGTGGAGAAAAGGGAAAACATGGAAGGCGCAGATTACAGGTATTTAATCGCCCCTGCCAGGGGCCCCATCCTGCGTGGCTGGTAGCGAGGTATGGTCTGGAAGGCAATATTGCAGCGGCTTTTCAGGCGGCAGATGTTAGGGAAGCTCTGAATAAGTCCGATTTCGTCATGATGCGGCGTTGCGAACAAAAAATATCGTCTTACCTATCATGCATATGCTGCGCCGATATTTTTTGTTCGCGCCTTGCCTCATTTAGAACTCGAACTTATTCAGAGCTTCCTTAGGTAGGTCGATGAAAAACGTAGCGAGCGAGTCGAGTTTCGTTCGATGAGCGCAGATGTACGAGCAGCACATTGAGCACCGCAGGGCGAACCCCGGCTTGCGGAGTAGTTTTGCATCGGCTTGCCAGAAAAAAGTACGCCCCAGAGTTACCTCTGGGGCGTAAACCTTTACTTAAAGGGAACCTTTAAAGCAAAGGAGGAGGAGCTTTTGGCGATAAAGTCTTACTTCTTAGCGGACTTTACAGCGGTAGTGGTTGCAGTTGCGGCGGCTTTCACATTCGCATCGGTGAACGTCGCGACTTGTTTAGCGGCTTTGGTCATGCTGTCGAACGCGGCGCTGGCGGCGGTGATCGATGATTTGATCGCGGCGATGGCGACATCGGTACCGGCCGGGGCTGTTTTCGCGGCTTTGTCCAATGCGACGGCGACATTCTTGTTCAGTTCGGTCACTTGCGCTTCAAACAGGTTCGACCATTGCGCCTGGGTCTGTTGCGCAACTTCGTAAACGGCTTTGGAATAGTTGCTCCATTTGTCGCTGGAGGTTTCGGCAACTTTTCCACGGAAAGCGGTCAGATCTTGCACGTCGCGAACTTCGGTCAACAACGTTGCATTCTTGGCGCTTTCGCTCAGGGCGTCACGGCCAACGGCCAACTGCAAGCCAACCAAGCGCTCAGCAGCGTCAAAGGACACCTTCGCGAACTGCATGGCTGCGTCGATTGTTGATTTATTGACTTCGGTAAACTGTTCCGGGGCGATAATCATAAGTAACTCCTTAAAGGTTGATTGACTTGGGTGCTTTAGCAGTGCAATATTGCGCTGCAACAATTCAAATTATGGGCATGTCGCCAACTCCTGTCAAGTCTTTTTTGTTGCAGTGCAATAAAATGCCTGACTGTTGTTTTTTAGCAACGACCCCAACTCCATCAACGCGTTAGCTTACATGGCGCCACGGATGTTATAATTCAACTGGTAAAAATTGTGTCGTGCACCAACCTTCTTCGGAGCCCTAATGGCGGACAGTAAACGCGTAATCAAAAAATACCCCAATCGGCGTCTGTACGACACCAACACTAGCGCATACATCACCCTAGCCGAAGTCAAAGACTTGGTGCTTAGGAACATTGCCTTCGAAGTTCTCGACGCCAAGACCAATGAAGACATCACCCGCAGCATCCTGCTGCAAATCATTCTCGAAGAAGAAGGCGCGGCCCAACCGTTGTTCACCAGCGAAATGCTCGCCCACATGATCCGCTGCTACGGCAATGCCACCCAGGGCGTAATGGGTACCTTCCTCGAACGCGGTGTTCACTCCTTTATCGACGTGCAAAAAAAGCTGCAAGACCAAGCGCGGGCCGTCTACGGCAACGCCGCAGGCTTAAGCCCGGAAATTTGGGCGCAGTTTTTCAAAGCTCAGGGGCCGATCATGCAAGGCATGATGGGTAATTATTTAGAGCAGAGCGCCAACATGTTTGTCGATATGCAAGAGCAGATGCAAAAACAGGCGCGTGGCATATTCGGCGACTTGACGCCTTTTGTGCCCATGCCCGCAGTGGAACCCAGTCCCGACGAAGACCCCGCCGCGCCAGCGGCCAAAGCCCGCCATAGCGCGAAATAACACAAAAAAACAATGGCAAAAATTTCTTCCGCGGTCGCGACGCCGCAAATCGGTTTCGTCTCCCTTGGCTGCCCCAAGGCGTTAGTGGATTCCGAGCAAATCCTCACCCAACTGCGCGCGGAAGGTTATCTCACGGTGAGTTCCTACGCCGGTGCGGATTTGGTGATCGTCAATACCTGCGGCTTTATCGATTCCGCCGTGGCGGAATCTTTAGATGCCATCGGCGAAGCGCTGAATGAAAACGGCAAAGTCATCGTTACCGGTTGTTTGGGCGCCAAGGGCGACATCGTGCGCCAGACCCATCCGAAAGTGTTGGCGGTCACCGGCCCCCACGCCAAAGACGAGGTGATGCGCCATGTCCACGCCCATTTGCCTAGGCCCCACGACCCGTTCGTCGATCTCGTTCCGCTGCAGGGCATTAAGCTCACGCCCAAGCATTACGCTTATCTCAAGATTTCCGAAGGCTGCAATCACCGCTGCACGTTTTGCATTATTCCCAGCATGCGCGGTGATTTGGTCAGCCGGCCCGTCGGCGATGTGATGGTGGAAGCGGAAAATTTGGTCCGCGCCGGCGTCAAAGAATTGTTGGTGATTTCCCAAGACACCAGCGCCTATGGTGTCGACGTCAAGTATCGCACGGGCTTTTGGGGCGGCAAACCGCTGAAAACACGCATGACCGAATTGGTCGCGGCAATGAGCAGTCTCGGCGTGTGGGTGCGGCTGCATTATGTTTACCCTTATCCGCACGTTGATGAAGTGATTCCGTTGATGGCCGAGGGAAATTTACTGCCGTATTTGGACATACCGTTTCAACATGCCAATCGTCGCATTCTCAAGCTAATGAAGCGCCCAGCGGACGCGGAGAATACCCTGGCGCGCATCCAAGCCTGGCGCAGGACCTGCCCTGATCTGGCGATCCGCAGCACCTTCATCGTCGGCTTTCCCGGCGAGACGGATGCGGAGTTTGAAGAACTGCTGGATTTCCTACGCGAAGCGCAGTTGGACCGCGTCGGCTGCTTTACTTATTCGCCGGTGGAAGGCGCGAAAGCCAACGCCTTACCCGACCACGTGCCCGACGAGTTAAAAGAAGAGCGGCGCGGGCGACTGATGGAATTGCAAGCCGAAATCAGCGCAGCGCGCTTACAAGCGAAGATCGGCAAAACATTACAGGTCATCGTCGACGAAGTGGGCGGCGACGGCGCCACGGCACGCAGCAGCGCCGACGCGCCGGAGATCGACGGTCAGGTTTATATCAAGAAACCCAAGGGCAAGAAGTGGGCCCCAAAACAGGGTGAATTTATGGACGTTCGCATTACCGGCGCAAACGCTCACGATTTGTGGGCCGAGCCGGTGGCGGCGTAGTCAAAGTCAATCTTAGGAGTTTGAAAATGGCAAGTGGACGTGAAGTAGTAGTGTTAAGTGGGGTGCGCACGGCAATCGGCGACTACGGCGTAAGCCTGAAAGATTTTGCGCCGACGGAGTTGGGCGGCCTGGTGATCAAAGAAGCCATCGCCCGCGCCAAAGTCGATGTGAACGACATCGGCCATCTGGTGCTCGGCAATGTAATCCACACCGAGGCGAAAGATATGTACATCTCCCGCGTCGCGGCGCTCATGGGTGGCCTGCCGCAAAGCTCGGCGGCGTTCACGGTGAATCGTCTATGCGGCAGTGGCTTGCAGGCAATTATCAGCGCGGCGCAAACCATCCTGCTCGGCGACACCGAGTGCGCCATCGGCGCCGGCGCCGAATCCATGAGCCGCGCTGGGTACCTCATGCCTAGCCTGCGCTGGGGTCAACGCATGGGCGACGGCGGCGCGGTCGACATGATGGTCGGCGCGCTGACCGATCCGTTCGATACCGTTCACATGGGCATCACCGCGGAAAACATCGCCGCGAAGTGGGGCATCAGCCGCGAAGCGCAAGATGCCTTCGCCGTGGAAAGCCATAAGCGCGCGATCAACGCCACCGAAAAAGGCTATTTTAAAGATCAGATTCTGCCGATCGAAATCAAATCGAAAAAAGGTTCGACTTTTTTTGCAACGGACGAACACGCTCGTGCCGATGCATCGATGGAAGGCATGGCCAAGCTGCGCGCCGTGTTCCAAAAAGAGGGCTCCGTCACGGCAGGCAATGCCTCGGGCATAAACGACGGCGCCGCGGCGGTGGTGATGATGGAAAAGACCGCCGCCGAGAAGCGCGGCTTAAAGCCCATGGCGCGCTTAGTTTCCTACGGCCACGCCGGTGTCGACCCGAAATACATGGGCATCGGCCCGGTTCCGGCGGTGCAAAAGGCCTTAGCGAAAGCCGACCTCAAAGTCAGCGACATGGACGTGATCGAATCCAACGAAGCCTTCGCCGCGCAAGCCTGTGCTGTGTCGAAAGACCTTGGTTTCGACGCCAAGAAGACCAACCCGAACGGCGGCGCGGTAGCGCTGGGCCACCCGATCGGCGCGACCGGAGCGATACTCACCATCAAAGCGCTGTACGAACTGCAACGCATCGGCGGCCGCTACGCGCTGGTGACGATGTGTATCGGCGGCGGGCAGGGGATTGCGGCGGTGTACGAACGCATGTAGTTCCACGTGAAGTCAGACAATAAAAAAGCGACCCGTGGGTCGCTTTTTTTGTTTCGGTTTAAATCGTTTAGGGCTGCCATGAATCCCAATGTGTGGCGCAAGGCCAGACACTCATCCCGGCGAAGGCGGGGATCCATAGGACCGGTCAAGTCGATTAAGCGCTCTCATAAGGTGAGGTGGTTTGGCAGAGGTGATGGGTGGCATCGTAAACGTAGCCGACGCAGTCATTGTCCGCCTAGGTCTTATCGTTTAAGCGACGCGGCCGTGCTCGGGTTGCAGCGATTTCAATCGCGGTTTCCCACTTCGCTTCGAGGCGCGTGATGCGGCGATCCTGAGTTCGTAGTTCCTTTGATATCTCAACCAGTGTCTCCCCAACACGCTTCACGTCGTCCGCAAGCTTGAGCGCTTCTTTGATGGCGCCGATGGCATCACCCAATACGCTCATAGGCGGGTCCCGGCGTTTTTACGGGATTTGCGTCGCGGGCCTGATTGTGCCTGCTTAGCTTGCGTAGCGCGCAGATCCGCCATCACCGCGTTAGCTTCGTCGAGACCACGTTTGAGCGCGGCCTTAGCCTGTTTCACGGTACCACGCAATTCGGTTGATAGTGTCGCGAGCATAGCTTGGTCGGCGCCTTGCCGACCTTCGCAACGCGAGCGAACCAGTTCCGCGACGCTAACGCCTTCCCTGCGCGCTTCCTTCGTGAGAAAGCTCTTAAACTCGGGCGAGGTCAATAGCGTTACCCGTTCGGTTTTCATGATTGAGCCTTTGATATGATCATGTGTATGATAATACACAGTACAACGTCGGACAAGTATTGCGATCCGACTTCCCCGGCGGCACAGCGTTTACGACCGAATTAATGGCAGAGAAAAGATCGAACGTAAAAGGTCTTTTTGCGATTGTGCGCTCATCTTCACTAATGCGGATTGCAGGTGGCTTTTAATCGTCGAGCGTCTTAGTCGCATCCCGAAGTCTTTCGGGAGCGAGCGCTGATTCATAGATTAAACCGCCGGCTTGGTCATACTTCGCCTGTTGTCTCATGCTTTCTGCGCCTCCCTTGGGCATCGAAAACATATCGTAGCATCACTAATTTTTAGTGACTATTCTTGGGTATTCAGTGGCTTTAGCGAATGGCGACAGGACAATCCCGTCGACCGCTTGATTCCGGCAATCGGCCGCACGAAAACCTAGGCGCTACGCAAGCTGGGCGGGCGTTTCAAGCCGATACGATCGAAAAAATCGGCAACGGCTTTCGGTTGCCGATTTTCTTGAGCGCGTTACTTAAACAACGGCATGGCCTTAATGATCGTCGTCCAAACGCCCCACGCAAGGGGAATGCTGACAAATAACCAGAACGCCAGCACCAGACCTTGATGGCTGCCCTGGCCGGACACTGC
>JANMJR010000457.1:0-10696 GCA_031371465.1 Pseudomonadota bacterium | reverse complement strand
TTATTTGTACTGCTTGCAGGCGCAGCGGCGTCGTCAGAAATGAGGGTTAGAACTAGTGATTGGTTAGCGCGGCGACAACAAAGACAGGGGATTTAGTATTTATGGCTCCGCCGGAAAAGATACCTAAAGTGTCAGTATGCGTGATTACATATAACCACGAAAAGTACATACGCCAGTGTTTGCAAAGCATAGTTGATCAGGTAACAGATTTCGATTTTGAAGTGATCGTGGGCGATGACCGCTCAATTGATGGAACGCGGAACATTGTTCGGGAGTTTGCTGAACGATATCCGGAAATAATAACGCCGATTTACCAAGAGAAAAACATCGGAGGAGGAGTTCAAAATTTTCTGACCGTACATAAAGCAGCGAAGGGTGAATATATCGCACACGTCGATGGCGACGACTACTGCCTGCCGGGTAAGTTGCAGGCACAGGCAGATCTGCTGGATAGCGATCCTAATTGCAATATTGTTTTTCACAGAATGCTTTTAATGAGGCCAACCGGTGAAATACACGAAGGATCACTTTTAAATGCAAAAAATATTGCGGAGATGCGCTTTGATCGAGGAGCGCTAATCCAGTTTATGGCAATTGGCTTACATAGCTCAAAGATGTATAGGAAAGCACTTAGGGACTATGACTTGCCGAACTTTGATCTAATCGATTATTTTGCAAACGTCGAACAAATCGGCAATGGCGTTGCTCGGTTTGTGGGATATGAGAATTACGGCGTTTATCGAGTAGGAGGGGGAATAGCCGCTAGCGGAATTAGGTCTAGACAAGCGCTCTGTGAAAGTTTCATGTATTTCTGCAAAAAATATCCTGAATGTCGTCTTCAAGTAAATACTGCGGCTTTAACGTATTTCATCATCGATCTAAAAAACTGGCGAAAAACATGGCCTATGTTCTTTTTTGTATGGGTTAAAACTTTCCATTTAGGTTCGGTAATAAATCTGCTACGTAGTTTGAAATTTATTAATAAACTGCGAATATCCAATTGACTTACGTGTCCCAAAGTTACAAAGAAAAGCAATTTTCTTGAGAAGATGTTGTTCTATGAATGATGTCCGCAAATTATTTGTGTTTTTTTTGATTTTCTTTTTCATTTTCGCGCCAAGATTCGATTTCAACGTTGTCGTACACACCGGTTTTCTTTCGGTGCTATTGCTTGCAGCTCTCGTTGCAGTTAGGCAACGTACCCTTATGTTCTTGCCGAAACCGTTAGTTGTTGTGGCCGTTTTTTTTCTTATTCTTGCCTTTTATCATTTAGCTATTGCCGTTTTTTATGGTAATGAGCCCATTTATTTCTTCTCGATCTGTATCTCGGTAATGGTAAGCATTGTATTTGGTTGGTTGCTTGCTTCGTACCTGTTCAATCATGGGGCCTATACCAATGACCTGATAGATCAACTATTGGTGATGTGCACAATTACGGCGATAGTTAATTCGACGGTTATCTTGGTTGAATACATTTTGCCGGAATTAAAATTCGCTATCGAGAGAGTCTTGTTGCAGATGCAGGATGGAAATATCAACTACGCTGAGCATCCGTTTCGGTTGCGTGGCTTGGCTAGTGCCGGTGGGGCGGGGCTTTCAGTCGCCAATGCAATAGCGATTGTTTTTTTGATTTTTCTGGTGGTTAACCGAAAACTTGCCGGTGGCTTTGCGTTATTGGGGGCAGTGGTTGTCACATGTTCCAATGTTTTCACCGGAAGGACAGGTCTGATACTCAGCTTATCATTCACATTTGCGTTACTAGTAGTTGTACTAGCACAAAATTTCAAATCTGGACTGTATGGGATTGTTCGCGCAGCAAGTCTGGTAATCTTTTTCTCATATTTGTTAAGCTTCCTAGTTAATTTTGATTTGGACCCAGAAGTCGCGAGATGGGCTTTTGAATGGTTTGATGGTTTGATCGCAGGAAAACTTGAGTCTGGATCAACGGAAGACTTAGAAAGAATGCTTTACTTGCCTGACGACCCTATTCATTTATTATTTGGTATTGGATTTTTTGAAGGTGTTGGCAATATTTACCCACGAACAGATTCTGGGTATTTAAAGACAATATTATCTATTGGTTTTCCGTTGGGTATTCTGTTGTACTCCGTTATTATTTTTATGTTTTTCCGAGTAAATAAGGTTTCTTCAAAATATTTTTGGCTTGTGGTAACTGTTTCGGGTGTCATGCTACTTATTGAGGTTAAAGAACCATTTCTTTATCAGAATTTTGCTGCGCGGATGATATTCCTTCTCTCAGGGGCTGCGATGTTTATTTTAGCTAAGCGACGTGCCTTGGCAAAGGCGATTAGGATGAATGCTGATCATATCGCCTAGCGGCGCCGGTAAAATTCTCCATGTCATCGTTGACCTTGACGTGGGGGGGGCCGAAGCAATGCTCAAGCGGCTTATTGAGTCGAACCCCGCGAGCATCCACGAAACCGTCGTTGTCTCCCTTACTTCACTAGGCGTGATTGGCGAATCTTTGCGTGCTCGCGGTGTATGCGTTCACTCTCTGGGGATGTCATCGTTTTGGCATTCTCCAATTGCTCTTTGGCGGTTGATTCAGCTTATTCGTCAGTATCGACCTGAAATTGTGCAAACTTGGATGTATCACGCCGATCTGTTGGGTGGCTTGGCCGCGCGCTTGGTGGGTTCTTGTTCGGTTGTGTGGAATATACGCTCTACCGCTATTCCCCAGGGCGCATTGAGTATTACATTTTGGCTAGTTCGACTCTGTGCAATTTGCTCCTATTTCATTCCGGATCGCATTATCTGCTGTGCCAATTCTGCTAAAACAGCGCATGTCAAGTTGCGATACGCTACGCACAAAATGACTGTTATTCCGAATGGCTATGATTTTTCTGCTTTTGAGCTTGACTTGAATTCAAGGACACGCGTTCGCACAGAACTGGGGATCGATGATGAAGATTCAGTTATTGGCGTCGTCGGTCGATTTGATCCGTTGAAAGATTTTCAGAACTTTGTGACCGCCGCATCTTACGTGGCCGCCAAGCGTGGCGATGTTAAATTTTTAATGGTTGGACTTGGGACTGAATGGTCAAACGCTACACTTCGCGGCTGGATAGACAGAGTGGGGTTGGTGAAAAGTTTCCATTTGGTCGGGCAACAAATAGATATTGCTTATTTTCTTTCTGCAATGGACATTTTTTGTCTTTCCTCGGTCACCGAGGCATTTCCTAATGTAGTAGTTGAAGCTATGGCGATTGGGTTGCCGTGCGTGGTCACTCAGGCAGGAGACGCTGCCGATATTCTTGGTGACGACGGCTTTGTGGTACCCGTAAAGGATTCCGTTTCGCTTGCCGATGCTCTGCTGCGAATGTGTGACCTTAAACCAGTGGATCGCAGGATGATTGGTGAAAGAAACGCAAAAAAGGTGAGGGAAGAATACGGGATTGAAAAAATCAGGCGAAAATATGAAGAGGTGTATGCAGAGGCTGTTAAGTAAATGACGAATCATCAAGCTAACAATTCTGACCCCAGGACGATCGAAGGATTTGGGGATGAATGGTCGCGGTTTGATCAGACCGGCATGTCAGATGAGGACACAAGGCGAGTTTTTGATAGTTATTTTTCAGTTTTTCCTTGGGGCGATTTGCCAAAAAATGCAGTTGGCTTCGACCTTGGATGCGGTAGTGGTCGTTGGGCAAAGTTAGTTGCCCCGCGTGTAGGTAAACTTCTCTGTATTGATCCGAGCGTAGCGATCGAAGTGGCGCGAAAGAACCTGCGCACGCTGGCTAATTGCGAGCTCCATCAGGTGGGGGTAGATGACATTCCTATCAGTGATCAATCTATGGATTTTGGTTATAGCTTGGGCGTGCTGCACCACATACCGGATACCCGCGCCGCACTCGCTGTTTGTGTGTCCAAGCTTAAGCCGGGGGCACCATTTTTGTTGTACTTGTACTATGCGTTCGACAATCGGCCTGCGTGGTTTCGTGTGCTCTGGCAGGTGAGTGATTGGGTACGCAAGGTCGTCTCGCGCATGCCCCATGGCTTACGATATACAACTAGCCAGGTAATCGCGGGTTTAGTCTATTGGCCTCTGGCGCGAGTGGCCAAGCTAGCAGAAAATCTAGGTATTAACGTGACAAACTTCCCTCTCTCGTCATATCGCAATTGCGGCTTTTATGTGATGCGCACGGACGCTTTGGATCGATTCGGCACACGTTTAGAACAACGATTTACCAAAGTTGAAATCAAGGCCATGATGGAAGCTGCCGGTTTGGAAAACATCCGGTTTAGCGAAGAGATGCCTTATTGGTGTGTCGTTGGTTACGCGAAGGGCGCGGCATGTGCGGCTTAGCTGGCTTTTTTCAAGCTAACCGTATTGACTCTGACCAAGCTTGCGCACGAGTCACGCGCATGGGCGAGCGCATCGCTCATCGTGGGCCTGATGATGGTGGGGCGTGGTGCGACTCTGACGCTGGCATCGCGTTGGTGCATTGTCGTTTGTCGATCCTTGATCTTTCAGTGGCCGGACATCAACCGATGGAGTCGGCGTGCGGACGGTATGTGATCGTCTTCAACGGGGAGATTTACAACCATCTGGATTTACGGAAGGCTTTGGAGGCGCGCCTCCTCTCCCGGGCCCTCGCCCACGAGGGGGGAGAAAGTGGCGTCTGGCGCGGACATTCAGATACTGAAACGTTGCTGGCTGCTATCACCGCCTGGGGCGTGGAAGAAACTCTTAAACAGTGCGTGGGCATGTTCGCCTTCGCTCTGTGGGATAGGCTGGCGCGAAGCTTAATTTTGGCGCGCGATCGTCTTGGGGAGAAGCCCCTTTATTACGGCTGGCAGGGTGATGGTAAAGAGCGGGTGTTTTTGTTTGGCTCTGAGCTTAAAGCACTCAAGGCGCATCCTACTTTTGCGGCAGATATTGATCGTGGCGCACTTTGCTTGCTGTTGCGGCATAACTACATCCCAGCGCCGTATTCGATTTACCAAGGCATAGCCAAGCTGGAGGCGGGTTGTTTGTTGTCTGTTTCATTGGCGCAACCTGAGCCAACAGTTTGGAAATATTGGGATGCTGTCGAGGTGGCGCGCGCTGGCGTGACTCAGCCGTTTGTGGGCACGGCCGATCAGGCGGTGGATGCGCTGGAAGTATTGGCGAAAGAAGCAGTGCGCCAGCAAATGGTGGCCGATGTTCCGTTAGGTGCATTCCTATCGGGCGGTATTGATTCCAGTACGGTGGTGGCGTTGATGCAGGCTCAATCTTCACGGCGGGTTAAAACGTTCACCATCGGTTTCAACGAAGAAGGTTACAACGAGGCAGTTCACGCGCGGGGGGTGGCGCGGCATTTGGGTACGGAGCACACCGAACTATATGTCACGCCAGAACAGGCGATGGATGTGATTCCGAGTTTGCCCAATTTGTATTGCGAGCCGTTTGCGGATTCATCGCAGATACCCACCTTTTTGGTTAGCAAGTTGGCCAAACAATATGTCACCGTTTCGCTATCAGGTGATGGAGGGGACGAGTTGTTTTGCGGATATAACCGTTACCAAATGACCAACACTCTGTGGCGAAAACTGTCGGTTGCGCCAGCGCCGTTACGTGCGCTTGCCGCCAAGGGAATTACCTCGATTGCGCCGCGAAAGTGGGATATTGTGGCGCATTTCATACCTGGGGCGGCACGCTATTCTTCGTTCGGCGATAAAGTACACAAGGGAGCGAGGGTGCTTACTAGTTGCACAGTGGATGATCTTTACTTGGGTATCGTTTCGCATCTGGGTAATCCGGCGGATTGGGTGATTAACGGTAAAGAACCGCCGACACGCTTGAAGGGGGCGCGACCTGAGTTAGAAGGGTTGAACGACGTGGAGCGCATGATGGCACTCGATAGCATCAGCTATTTGCCTGACGACATTCTGGTCAAGGTGGATCGTGCCGCAATGGGTGTATCCCTGGAGAGTCGGGTGCCGTTCCTCGATCATCGGGTTGTGGAGTTCGCATGGCGCTTGCCGCTAAGCTATAAATTACGCGACGGTCAAACCAAGTGGCCATTGCGCCAAGTGCTTTACCGCCACGTTCCGCGTGAACTGATTGATCGTCCCAAGATGGGTTTTGGTGTTCCGTTGCACGATTGGCTACGTGGTCCGCTACGTGATTGGGCGGAAGGCTTGATGGACGAAGCTCGCTTGCGGCGCGAAGGATATTTTCATCCGACGCCGATTCGGCAAATGTGGGCGGAGCATTTGAGCGGGCGGCGTAATTGGGTGGCATGTTTGTGGAGTGTGTTGATGTTTCAGGCGTGGCTAGAGACCAATGAAGTTGCCTAAGCTGCTCTTCTTCGTCACGGAGGACTGGTATTTCTGCTCCCATCGCTTGGCGCTCGCCGTGGCCGCGCGTGAGGCTGGTTTCGGGGTGGTCGTGGTCACAAGGGTGCGCGAGCATGGAAAGGTCATCCGCCAGGCCGGCCTGGATCTCATCCCTTTCGAGATATCTCGCCGCGGTATAAATCCGTTCCGAGAATTGGGCGCCTTAGCCCGCCTCGCGGCGCTTTATCGCCGGGAAAAGCCAGATTTGGTGCATCACGTGGCGATGAAGCCGGTGCTCTACGGCGCGCTGGCCGCGCGGCTGACCGGAGTGCCACACATAGTCAATGCCTTGGCGGGTATGGGCTGGCTGTTCACATCGGCCAATTTAATAGCGCGTGTGATCAAACCGCTGGTGCGCTTGACTTTCCGCTTTCTGTTACGTCATACCAGCGTCATTGTCCAGAACCCAGATGATGCGGCCCTCATGGCCGGCATAGGATTGAGAAGGGCCCGCGTAATTCGAGGCTCGGGCGTGGACCCGGAGGTGTTCCGCCCCGGAATTGAACCGACGGGGACGCCCCTGGTCGTGTTGCCGGCGCGCATGCTTTGGGATAAGGGGGTGGGTGAATTTGTCGAAGCAGCCAGGCAACTTAAGGCGAGGGGTGTTATAGCAACCTTTGCTTTGGTTGGCGAACCGGACCCGGAAAACCCTGCGTCCGTGTCCAAGGCTCAACTCGCCGCCTGGCATGCGGAAACCGTGGTTGAATGGTGGGGCCAGCGCGACAACATGCCCGAGGTTTTTGCTCAGACTCATATTGTCTGCCTACCTTCCTATAGGGAGGGGCTGCCTAAGGCGCTACTGGAAGCGGCTGCCTGTGGGCGCCCTATTGTCGCGACCAATGTCCCCGGCTGCCGGGAGATCGTGCGGGACGGCGAAAATGGTGTGTTGGTGCCAGTGTGCGATGCGCCAGCGCTCGCGGAAGCTTTGGCCAGGCTTATTGCAGACCCGGGGATGCGGCGCCGAATGGGGGAACGAGGCCGAACACTTGTGGTCGGCGAATTTTCTCAGGAAAGGGTAATCGCTGAGACTTTAGCAGTCTATCGGGAGGCGATGGCGTGAGCCGAGTGTTAGTGACCGGCGCAACCGGTTTCGTAGGGCGTGCTTTATGCGTCGAGCTGTTGCGACACGGTCATGGCGTGTGCGCCGCGCTGCGGTGCGTGGAAAATGGCGCGCGCTTGGCACGGAAAGCGTTGGAGACCATCGCCGTTGGGGAAGTTAATGCGACCACGGATTGGCGCAAGGCGCTGGCTGGTTGTGAGGCAGTTGTTCACCTCGCCGCTCGGGTGCACGTGATGCGTGATAAGGCCGCCGACCCCTTAGCGGAGTTCCGCGCGGTCAATACAATGGGCACCGAGAATCTCGCTCGCCAAGCAGCGGCAACGGGTGTGCGTCGTTTTGTCTGCGTGAGTACGATTAAGGTTACCGGTGGAACATCGCCCGATGCCGCGTTCACCGAAGCAGATCCGCATCTCCCGAAGGATCCCTACGGCGTTTCTAAATCTGAGGCGGAGCTTGCGCTGCATCGCGTTGCACTCGAGACAGGGATGGAAATCGTCATCGTCAGGCCGCCGCTCGTTTATGGGCCTGGCGTGAAAGGAAATTTCCTGACTATACTAAAGACCCTTCGCCGCGGCATTCCGATGCCCTTCGGCGCGGTCTCTAACCGGCGCAGTCTGGTCTACTTGGAAAACCTTGCGGATGCCTTAGTGTTGTGTGTGACCCACCCTGCGGCGACCGGTGAAACGTATTTCGTAAGCGACGGCGAAGACATTTCCACATCGGAACTGCTGCGCAAGCTTTGTGAGGCGCTTGATGTCCCCGCTCGGCTGCTACCCGTGCCCGCCTCCGTCTTGAGGATAGTGGGAACGATAGTTGGAAAATCAGGGGCGTTTGAGCGTTTGCTCGGCTCGCTTATCGTCGATAGTAGCAAGATCCGGCGTGAGCTGGGATGGACGCCACCATTTACGCTCACCGACGGTTTACGAAAGACCGCTGAATGGTTCAAGAGTAACAATGTTTGATATGCGCGCGCTAGCCCCACTCGCTGCATTCACTGCGACTCTACTTCTGTTGGCAATGTTTTTACGGATCAGGTTGTTTACGGGAATTCAAGATATTCCGAATCAGCGCTCGCTTCACGTTCAGCCGATCCCTCGTATAGGAGGCCTCGCTCTGATGATAGGCGCTTTTGGGGCATACGGAATTCTCGTCCGGCAACCACTGTGGTGCATTGAGATCCCGATCCTACTGCTGGTAGCGGTCTCATTTGCCGACGATGTTTGGGATCTTCCGGCGATATTGCGATTTTTGGCGCATTTTGTTGCCGCGACAATATTTGTGTACTGGGGCTTAGGACTAGTTTCCGTAGATATTGTGGCAATCTTGATGGTGATCGTCGTGGTCTGGGTGATCAATCTCTACAACTTCATGGATGGTTCCGATGGGCTGGCCGGTGGAATGACCGTGGTCGGGTTCTCGGCTTATGGCGTCGCGGCTTTGCTCGCACACCGCAGCGATCTTGCGGTTGTCAACTTTAGTATCGCTGCGTCTGCCACCGCCTTTCTCATATACAATTTTCATCCAGCTAAGGTATTCTTGGGTGACGTGGGTTCGGTACCTCTGGGTTTTGCGGCAGGTTCTCTTGGACTTCTAGGCTGGAATAGAAACATATGGCCGCTGTGGTTTCCGCTTCTTGTCTTTTCTCCGTTTATTGTTGATGCTACCCTTACCCTCTTGAAGAGATTGTCTCATCGCGAAAGGGTCTGGGAAGGTCATCGCGAGCATTATTACCAACGCATGGTGCGTATGGGTTGGGGGCATTCTAAAACCGCGCTGGTAGAATACGGGCTGATGGCATGTGTTGGAAGTTCCGCGGTGATCGCCTTGCGTTGGACTCTGTCGACGCAGGTCGTCTTGCTAGTCGGGTGGGCTTGGGTATATTTGGGGATCGTTTTCTCACTTGATCGCGCATGGCGACGATATCAAGCTACCCAGCCTAACGCCAATTAAATCAAATCCACACTCGCGCTCGAATTCTCCGTGGCACCAGGACTACTGAATGGAAAAAGAAGTGAGTGAGACAGAACATTTCGAGCAAGATGAAATTAGCGTTCGGGATTTGTGGCGTATTCTAATCAATCAGAAAAAATGGGTGATAGGAATACCCATTTTGTGTGTGTTGCTCGCGACCGTCGGTTTGTCCATGGCCAAGCCAAAATGGGAAGCAACCGCTGTCATCCAAATTGGCCAGGTTGGTCAATCCGGCGTTGGTCAGGGTTCGCAGCTCATTGAACCTCCGATTCGCGCCATTGAGCGGATCAAGATGAAAACCTTCGAGGACGACGTGTTGACTGCACTCAAGATACCAGTCGAAGCAGGCGACCCAATCGCGGCACTATTCAGGAGTACTTTGTCTCCGAAAGCCTTGGGGACGACAGACTTGATTCAGGTCAAGGTTCGCGCGAGTTCGCGCGACCAAGCACAAACCTGGGCTAACGCCGTTGTTGATAGGCTAAGGGATGTGCACGAGAAATTGACTCAGCCAACCGTTGATCGACTGCGTAAACAACAGGCCGACTTTAAAAAGCAGATGCAATTGATCGAGGAGGAGCGCAGTAATCTTCTACAGACAGTATCGAAGACAAGCGAAAGAAGTGGCGATGGCCGTTTTTCTACTAACTTGCTGCTGTCGAATCTGTTGCTACAGAAAAATGCGGAGTTGCGCGATTTTGAGATGCGTCGCCTTGCCGTAGACGACCAGCTTACGTCTATTCGAGCGTTCCCCACGGCTCTGGTAGATCGTATCTATGTGCCCGAAAATCCTGCGTCCCCGAAAAAACTTCTTGTTGTCATGTTGGCAGCAGTGTTGGGGTTGATCTCAGGCATCGCTGTAGCGTTTATCCGGAATTATTGGCAATCAGATAAGGTGTCTGCGTGAACGCATTCCGCTTTGTTCAGAGTATCGTTGGCAGAGTGGTAGGGGTACGTCGGTTATTGGTGTTGATGCACGATACGTTCGCGGCCATTTTGGCTTGGGTTGGTGCGTTTTGGTTGCGGTTCAATTTGATGGTGCCAGACGATGTACTCGCGCATATGTTATTTGTCGGCGCGTGGGTGATTCCGGTCCAGGCGTCAATCTTCTTGAGTTTTGGACTCTATCGAGGAATCTGGCGGTATGCCAGTTTGCACGATCTCAAACGCATCCTCGGCGCAGTCGCGATCGCGGGCCTTAGCGTTCCTCTCATCATCGTTTTATTCCGCGTTCAATCTCAGCTTCCACGCTCCGTATTGTTAATTGACCCGATCCTCCTGCTAATGTTCATGGGCGGTAGCCGGCTTGCCTACCGGACCTGG
>JANMJR010000172.1:0-5248 GCA_031371465.1 Pseudomonadota bacterium | reverse complement strand
AGCGCAATCCCTCCTCCGCCGTTTCCGCTTCCTGTGAACGGTAGCCTTTGAACTCTAATACATCGTGCAACAGTTTGCGGCTCTTGGGGTCGTCCTCGACCACCAAGATCAATTCGTTGGACATAGTTGCGCCACCATATTGAAAGTAAATGTGGAACCCGCGCCCGGCTTGCTTTCCAGCCACATTTTGCCGCCGTGCATTTCGACGAATTGGCGCGCCAACGTCAGCCCTAAGCCCGTTGCCTTCGCGCTTGACGTTGTGGCTGCCGCCCGCTTGCTGGAAGGCCTCGAATATTTTTTCCTGAAATTCCTCCGCGACGCCGATGCCGGTATCGCGCACCGAGACCTGCAAACCGTCGTCCGTCGCCTTGGCGTTGAGCGTTACGCTGCCGCCCTTGGGCGTGAATTTCACGGCGTTGGAAAGCAAGTTCAGCAACACCTGTTTGAACTTGCGTTCGTCGCCGCTGAATTCGCCTAATTGCTCGTCCATTTCCAATGTGAGTTGGATGCCATGCCGTGTCGCGCGCTCTTTAACTAATGTCATCGCACTCTCTACGGCCGAAGGCACGTCGAATGCATCGACGAGCAACTCCATGCGTCCGGCTTCGACCTTGGCCAAATCCAAAATGTCGTTAATTAGCGAGAGTAGGTGTTGTCCCGAGGAATGGATGTCGCGCAAATAGTCCGCCTGCCGTGGATTGATTTCGCCAAAAATGCCGTCATTCAGCGCTTCGGAAAAACCGAGAATGGCGTTCAACGGCGTGCGCAGCTCGTGCGACATGTTGGCGAGAAACTCGGATTTGTGTTGGCTTGCCACTTCCAATTCTTCGTTCTTGGTCTGAATCTCGCGGAACATGCGGCCGTTTTCGATTGCGATCACCGCTTGATCGGCGAAGGTCTTGAGAAGATCCAGTTGTGCATCGGTAAAGGCCCGTATTTCCTGTCTCGCGACCGTGATTGTGCCGATCAACTCCTCTTTGGCAACCAATGGGATGAACATGATCGTTCGATACCCCTCAATGTCACAACACCTGACGGTGAACGGGTCCTTATCGCGGTAGAGACTAGTCTGCCTGAAATCCGGAAGTTGATAGGGACGCCACGAACCCTCCGCCTTTCTAAACGACGGAACTGGCATTGGTTGACGCATCAGTTCGACGGCCCATTCTGGGGTTACTTTGAACGTCGCCACACAACGAATCAGGTTATTTTCCCGCAACCAAAGGCAGATTCCGCCGCTGTCGGCCAACTGCGCTGATTTCTCCAAAATGAGCTGGAAGACGGGCGCCAGATCGTTTGGTGAGCCGCTGATGACGCGCAGAATTTCACTGGTGGCCGTCTGCCGTGCTAGGGAATCGGTCAGTTCCTTGTTGCGCTCATCGAGCGCTTTGAGCACGCGCGCATTTTCAATCGCGACGACGGCTTGGTCGGCAAAGGTCTGAAGAATGGCGATCTGTTTTTCGGTGAAGGGACGCACTTCGTTTCGTCCAACTGTAAAAGTACCCACTAAGCGGTTTTCAGCGACGAGCGGTACGGCCAGAAAAGTTCGAATGCCCATGCTGTCATATTCCGTGAGATCACCTTGCCGGTAGGCTTCCGACTCTTTCACGTCAGGAATGTGGAGGGCACGCCACGGGCCGTGCTCGCGAAACTGTGCGCGACTTACAGAATATCGCCGCCCGCGCCAATGGTTCGTCACCTCCCGGCTGAGACCGAGACCCGCGATAGCCAAAAACTCGTGGCCGCTGAAATAGAGGCTGATCCCTCCGATATTCGCCTCGGCAAGGAACGCCGCCTTTTCCAATATCATTCCGCAGATCGGTTCGAGATCGGTCGGCATGCGACTGATGGCGCGCAGGATTTCTCTCGTCGCGGCCTGCTGATCGCGTAATTCGCGCAGTTCGATGGTTTCTGGGTTATCCATGGGCGACTGGGCTTGTGCTAAATAGGGAGCCAAACAAGGCTTTGGTTTTCGGTGTGAGGTTTTGCGGCTGTGGCAGCAGTAGATCGTGAGCATCGACCAAGGACTTGGCGTAAATCGCCTCATAGACGGGCTTGACCACGCCGGGCGCGACGACTTCGCGGTCGTAGCCGGGTGTGATGCCGACCAACTGGAACCCGAGTTTTTCCAGCGCGATTTGCATATACGGGATGTGCAGCGTTGCCATGCCAAACGCCATGCCTATCCCCATCGATCGACCAATGGTTTCCGTCAGCGCGATCACCGATTCGCACAGGTGCATACCACGAAGGGCTTCGGCGACTACCCCCAAGCGACCGTAAAACGCCAGCGTATATTGATCCCGCTCCGCAGAAAACATAGCAACTAATTCTTGCCTTTTTTTAACCAGTAATACGATAACATCCTTTTCACCTTCGCCTTCGAGGAACACGCGCTTGTGGTAGAACGATTCGCGCCGGTAACAACTGGCGGCGCCCACGGCGACTTCGGGAAACCACTTTGTTAAAAAATCCATCAGAGCGGGAATTTCTGCGCGGTTGAGTAGCGCGTAGCGGTAGGCTTCGGGTAAGGGTGATTGAGTGGCCAGGTCTTCGATTTTCATCCAGTTCATTTTGATTCCTTTGCGATGCCGGTGTATTACGAATACGTCTAATCACTCTCATCGCGAAGTGCCTGTGCCGGCGCTACCGACATTGCACATAGCCCATGAACCGGGCATGCTGCTTAGATAGCGGTCAACTTGAGCGATCACCGGTTCGTCCCTCCCTTTTCTAAAGGGAGGGTAGGACGGGGTAGCCCGAGGCTAGCCACTGGCCTAGGGCCAGGGATTTCGCAGCGGTTATTTCGGCGTTGCCGGTAATAAAAGGCGCCGGAAATCCCCCTCAATCCCCCTTTTCCAAAGGGGGAAACGTTTGTGGCCAGATCATTCTCCCGACATATAGTCGCTCACCGTCACCCATCGTCCATTTTGAATCTGCGCCAACCGGAATTTATTGCTGCACAGCCGATTAGTCTTTGTAATACGGCATTCCGGCGAACCGAATATGTCGCGTGGAAACACGGTCATTTCCATGGCGTTGATAAAACTATCGGTGGTCAAATTGGCGCCGACTTTTTGGGTAGCCTGGCCGAAGGTGTCGACGAAGGAATACCCGCCAATGGACCAAACGGAGGCATCTTCGCCGAACTTGGTTTTGTATTTCGTCGCCCAATCGCGTACGGCTTTAGAACCATCGTCGGCATAGGGATGCGCGGGTTGATGAACGGCGAAAATGCTTTCCATGGCAGCCCCGCCGAGGACATGGATCAAATGGTTGTAGACAGGTATTGCGCCGAGGAATGTTGGACTAAAACCATTTTTGCGTGCCTCGCCTACCGCGCCAACCGTCTCACGAATGATGGTCCCGAGCACGACGAAATCACAATCGGCCGCCTTGCGTTTCGCCATTTGTGAAGAAAAATCCGTGGCGCCGCGTTTATAGGATGTTTTCTCGACGAACGCCATGTTCAAGCCTTTCAGTCCCCCTTCCGCGCCGCGCATGACCTCCAGCCCAAACTCGTCATCCTGATAAATGATGCCGACTCGCTTTGCGGATTTTTGCTTGATGAGTTGCAGTAGAACAATACCCATTTGATCAAAATACGGGGCAAGATAAGCGAGCTTGAGTTTGTTTGCCGGCTCAAACATCTCACGTGCGCCACTGATGGGGAAGAAATTGATGACATTCTTTTCAAGTAAGATCGGCATCGCCGCCATGTTTTGCGCCGTAGCTATGTGGCCGACGATAGCGAAGACTTCGTCCCGGTTCACGAGCTTTTGCGCGGCGAGCATGGCTTTTTTCGGGTCGTAGCCATTGTCCTCAACGATGAGCTTGATCTTGCGCCCGGCAATCCCGCCGCTGTCGTTGATTTCGTCGACGCGCATTTGCATGCCGTTGCGCGCCTGTTTGCTCGGGCCGGCCAGCGGGCCGGACAAATCCAAAATCGAACCCAGCACGATTTCGTTATTGCTGATGCCTTGGGACTAGGCGAAGGTGAATGGCGCCGATAGGGCGCCAATGAGCGTGCCGAGGACTGTTAGCCTGCGAGTTACTTTGTTCATGATCTCTCCTGTGAATTAGTGAGTATTGGTTGTTGAGCCGCGTGTTTTGGCGGTGAGGGCAGATTAACCCTGCCGGACTAACCGACAACTGACGGATTGGAAAATCGGGCGAAATGAAAGGTGCATTCACGGATTCCCCTCTGAAACTGGCACTTTTCTCCCGCGGAAAAACCAACTTTACCATCCGTCAGGTTGCCGTCAGTCCATGAGGCCTATTCTGGCTTCAACGCGCAGGGCATGAACACAAGAAAGCCATGACCCGGCGCGCAAATTACCAACCTAATAGGAGATCATCATGTTGAATCGTTTTTTATCAGTCACCGCCGCTGCAGTTGGGTTTGCTCTGATGTTGAACGTCTATTCCGCGAATGTTATTGATCCGCTATATTTCGCGGAGATCGTAGCGGTCGGCGCAACGCCCGATCATGCCGCGCCGAGCGAGTTGATGCACGAACAACTCGTGGCGTTTGATCTTCGGTAGAATTGCTCAAACGCATCAACAGGAGGAAAAAATGGCAACACAACTCAACCCGGAAGTGATCTTGCGCGGCCCCGCCCTCGCCAACGAGATTCCATCCGTGACCCTGCCGGAATTTATCCGCGGCCATGCGCGTCGGCGGCCGAACGCCATTGCATTGGTTGACGCCGCCAGCGGACGCAATTACACCTACGGCGCGCTCGATCACTTGATCGGCCGCTTCGCTGCCGGGCTGGCAGTGGAGGGCTTTAAGTCCGGCGACACGCTGCTGATGTTCGCACCCAACCTGCCGGAATGGCCGATCGTGGCGCTCGGTGCGATGGCGGCCGGTGGCGTGGTAAGCGGCGCGAATCCGATGTACAACGCCGCCGATCTGGCGCATCAAATGCGCGACGCCAATGCAAAGTTTGTGTTCACCATTGCGCTGTTCTTGCCTTTGGTACGCGAGGCGGCTTCCGCCGCTGGTTTCGAAAAAATTATCCTGCTCGGTGAGGCCGAGGGCACGTTGAGCTTTGCGACGTTGTTAACCTGCAAGGATCCGGAGCCGATTGTGTCGTCCGATCCCGATGGGCTCGCGGCGCTGCCCTACTCGTCCGGCACAACCGGCTTGGCTAAAGGCGTGATGCTGACCCATCGAACGCTGGTTTCAAATGTTTGCCAATGGAGCGAAGCGTTTTCATCGCCAGATGCCAGCCCGGTTGTACTG
>JANMJR010000422.1:0-4082 GCA_031371465.1 Pseudomonadota bacterium | reverse complement strand
GTCTCGGTTACCGATCCCAAGGTCTTGGTGACCAGCTACGCCGTCGATGGTTTGGACAATCAAAAGCAACTGGCCTCGCCCGATACCGGCACGACCAATTCGACCTATGACGCGGCGGGGAATCTGAAGACTCGCAACGATGCCAGGGGCAAGATCAGCACCTATAGCTACGATGCCTTGAATGTAAGCGTCCGGCCGAGCCACCTAGGCGCGAAACGGTTCAGGTGTTAAGCGTTGAACGCAACGGTAGTAATTCGTCGATGCGATTGTTCGGCCAGGTCGGTAATTTTTCGAGCGTATCCTTGAGCCAGGCATAGGGTTCGAGTTGATTCAGCTTCGCCGTACCAAGCAAGGTTTGGATTGCCGCTGCACGTTTGCCGGCACGTTCCGAGCCGCAGAATAACCAATTCTTTTTTCCGATGGCAATCGGTCGAATCGCATTCTCAACCGGGTTATTGTCAATCGGCAGATCACCGCGGTTGGCATAACGCACCAACGCCGGCCAGCGCCTCAAGCTGTAATCGATCGCTTTGGCCAGGCCACTGCTATCAGCTACCGTAGAGCGCGTGGCCAGTAGCCAAACATGCAAGGCGTCCAGTATCGGTTTGGCTTTTGTTTGACGTAATTCGTGGCGCGCGGGTGTATCGAGTTCCTTGCCTTCGCGTTCAACCGCATACAGTTCGCGGATGCGCTCGAGCACGTAGGCTGCCATCGGACTGCGATTAGCTGCATGCAGATCAAAGAACTTACGCCGGGCATGGGCAAAGCAACCTAATTCGGTGATGCCACAGTCGAACAACGCCTTGTATCCGCCGAAATCGTCGACCATTAGACTGCCGCGCCAATCACGCAGGAAGTGCTTCGCATGGGAACCACTGCGATTGGGTTGATAGTCGAACACGATGATCGGTGGATCACGGTTACCGTCCAAGTCATTACTGCGGTAAGCCCACAAATAAGCGCGCTTGGTCTTACCGCGGCCGGGATCCAATTGCGCCACCGGTGTTTCGTCAGCGTGCAGGATGCTTCGTTGACGCAATATCTCGCCCAAACGCTCAGCCAGCGGCTGTAATGCCACACCGGCTTGACCGACCCACTCGGCGGAAGTCGAACGCGGCAGCGGCACGCCATGACGATCGCCGATCTGTTCAATCCGGTACAGCGGCAAGTGATCGAGAAACTTCTGCGTCACCACCCAAGCGCGTAAACCGGGTGCGGCCAGACCGCCATCAACAATCGCCGCGGGGATCGGTGCAGCCGATACGCTCTGGCAGGTACGGCAGGCATATTGCGGGCGGATGTGGCGATGGACGAAGAAACGCGCCGGTTCGACGTCGAGTTGTTCGCTGATATCTTCGCCGATCTTAATGAGATCATTGCCGCATTGGCCGCAGGTACACGATGCCAGTTCATGGCGATGTTCGATACGGGGCAGATGGGCGGGTAACGGTTGGCGGCCGGTGGGACGGCGTGGCTTGTTGACTGGCGGGGCAATTTGCTCGGCGACACGTTTGACCTCGGCCTCGATCGCCGCCAAATCAATGTTCCAGGTTTCTTGAAACAAGTCGCGTTGTTCGGGTGAGAAGGCTTCGCTCTTATTGGCGAAGCGAATGCGTTTGTGATGCGCTAATTCCAGTGTCAGGGCAGCGATCTTGGTATCCGCCGCTTTGATGTAGGCTGCGTCGCGCTCGACGCGCGCACTTAAGCGTTGCAGTTCTTCGTTCTGCGACTTCAGTTGTACAGCGTTGTGTTGGCTTTGATCGAGCTTCGATAGCAACGTCGATACTATGCTCGGATCAAGGTTGGAACGATGTAATTCAGCGATCAAATCCATGTAGAAATGATACCCGACAATCGACTGGAACGCCGCATGAATAGGCGTTTTACGTGAATTATTTTACGTCGTGTCGCAGCTTTTACACACGCCAATGCACCCTCGGTTGCGCGGATAGTTTCTGCCAATCAACACCAGCAATGAGCCAGTTCCATTGATCTTGATTCACGGTGCAAATGACGTCGGACTGGTGCGGCCAAATGAAACGGCCGCGATGGAGTCGGCGTGCGCCGAGCCACACGCCGGTACCATCCCATAATAGCAACTTGATGCGGTTGCTGCGCTTGTTACGAAACGCGTAGGCGCTGCCATCACACGGCGCCTTACCAAGTGCTTCTTGTACCAACAATGACAATCCATCTATTCCGAGCCGCATGTCGACTGGCTGGATCGCCAGCCAGACTTGCTCGGGCTGCAGCATCATGGAAGCTGACGTAACACATCGATCAGCCAGTTGGTATTAACATTCGATGGCAACTGCATTTCCCAGCCAGACGGACTCTTTAATTTGAGTGGCTGGCCTTGAGCCATCATCTCGATCGGCGCATCAGAAAGCAAATCGGCCAACTTCACCGGAACCAGTGTGATGTCACTGCTGCTCACCGCTTGATTGATCGTTTTGACGTCGGCGTGATTGGACACAATCAGCGGCCGCCAGTAATCTAATGTGGTGGGCTTGAGCCCTTCGCGTTGGCAATACGCCTGGCGCGACAGCCCACTCGTCCGCCATGCCTTGATGTGCTTCTCCCAGTATACCCACTTCGCTTCGTCCTTCGCCATGTTCACCTCCATCCGTTAAAGCAGACGAGTGTGCGCGATCAATCTACAAAATTCCAGGTGGCTCGGCGGAACGCTTACGAAGCACGTGCGCAGTCACGCGCTTAGTTCCCAGCGACGCACAGGCTTTGCGGGCCTTTGCCACGTGCTTTGATAACAGATACTGCACACCATCTGCGCTGAGGCGAGCGCCTCGCGCACTCGGAAATACGATCGCAGCATCACTGGTTTCGATCTCGCGCAACCATGCTCTCAAGACATCAGATGTGGCTTTGGTCAGCGGCGTGGAGCGTTCCTTGCGACCCTTGCCGACGACACGCACATGGGCCCCTGAACTCAGACAAACATCACGGCGACACAAGCCGGTAATCTCCGACAGACGCAATCCCGTCTGCACAGCAAGCCGCATGAGCGCGTGATCTCGTCGCCCAGACCGAGAGCACAGATCCGGAGCGCGCAGAAGTGCGTCGACCTCCTCTGTGGTGAGAAACCCGATTTGCGTTCGCGTGCAACGCTTGTTCGGGATGGATAGCACCCGCTGAATTTGTGCCGCGTGGGTTGGCATCTCGTATGACGCATACCGAAAGAACGAGCGAATGGCGGTTAATCGAAGGTTTCGACTGATCGTGCTGATGCCGCGACGGGTCTGCATTTCTTCGAGGAACGCGGTAATCAACGGCGCATCGAACTGTTCGAAAGCTAACCTCTGTGGCGCAACGCCGAGCCGTTTTTGCGCGAACTGCAAGAGCAGCCGAAAGCTATCCCGGTATGACCCGATGGTGTGGGGGCTTGCCTGGAGCTGCTGCATTAGCCGGCTCGTAAAAAAGCTTTGCAGGAGCGAGGAGAAGTTGGGCGCGGTCATTGCCGACCCTCCCAGCGTTTCTCCATACGGGTCATCGCCAGTGTCATGAGTTCTGGGTGGGCGCTGAGATACCAATAGGTGTCGCTGACATGCACATGCCCGAGGAAGGTCGACAGCACGGGCAGGCGCCGCTCGATATCCTGGCCCGAGCGGTACCACCCCAGCAGCGTTTCAACTGCGAATCGATGGCGAAAGTCGTGCAGACGCGGTCCGTGGCTGTCATTCAGTCCGCGCAGTCCAATCCGCCGTGACAAACGATAGAACGTGCGGCGCACGTCGCCACCATCGAGTGGATGGCCCGGTCCGGTTACAAAATAGTGCGTCGCATCGCCGTCACCCAAATGGTTTGCCCGACGTAGTTGATAACGTGCCAGGACGCCCCGGGTTGAAGCATGAATCGGCACCAGCCGAGACTTGGCGAACTTAGTGCCACGCACCGTCAGCACCCCATTGTCGAGATCGACATCATCCAGTCTCAGTCGCAGCGCTTCGCCCACGCGCAGACCCGTCACGCTCAGCAGCCCCAGCAGCGCGTGGTACGTCCACCGCCGCAACGGGGTGGTAGGCGAGAGTTGCAACGCCTGCTCAAGTAGGCGCTCGATTTCGTCC
>JANMJR010000393.1:0-3379 GCA_031371465.1 Pseudomonadota bacterium | reverse complement strand
CATATAATCCGATTTACGCGGCTCGTTGAGAACGTCCGACTGGCCATAACCGTAGCGCGAATAAATCAGCGCGGAACATCCCGTCGCGGCGACGACGCGCCGCGGAAAATCGCGCCACAGGCTGACCGAACCCAATCCTTCATGTAAGAAAACGATCGTTGGTCGCTTAGCTGCAACGCCCGTCAGATGCAGCGCTTCCAGTTGCCTGCCGGCAACGCTAATATTGAAGCGCCGCTCCAGGCCGGCATGCTGCTTATCGGCATTGGTGCTGGTTATGCGAGGCATTACTTTTCACTAATGATATGAATGGCGCCATCGTACTACAATATGCATTGGAAATTTGCCACGCTTACATCAACTCAACAATTGGAAATCACGATGAACTACGCTTTGCCGCTTTGGGATGTTCCCCATGTCGCCATCGATCAATCGGACCAAAGATTTCCGGTCCACCGTATCTATTGCGTCGGCCGAAACTATGCCGAGCACGCCCGTGAAATGGGCGCGGACCCAGTACGTGAAGCGCCGTTCTTTTTCTGTAAGCCAAACGATGCCGTGGTGGCCAGCGGCAGTGTGATTCCTTATCCCTCGGCGACGCAGAACCTTCATCACGAAGTGGAATTGGTTGTCGCGCTTAAAGCGGGTGGCGCGAACATCAAGCCGGAGGCCGCGCTGGATCTAGTGTTTGGCTATGGCGTCGGTGTGGATTTAACGCGCCGCGATTTGCAGCAAGCGGCGAAAGATAAGGGGCGGCCGTGGGATGTCGGCAAAGCCTTTGACCGCTCCGCGCCGATTGGCGCCTTGCGAGCGGTATTGAACGGGGGCCATATTCCGCAGGCGCCAATCGCCATTCATGTCAACGGTACGGCGAAACAAGGCAGTGACGTGAAAGACATGATCTGGAATGTGTCGGACATCATCGCGCATCTTTCCGGCCTGTTTGAACTCAAGGCTGGCGACCTGATTTTCACCGGTACGCCGGCGGGTGTTGGGCCGCTGGTCAAAGGCGATAAAGTCGCCGCGCGCGTCGATGGCTTACCACCTCTGAATTTCAATATTGTTTAGCCATGCGTAAATTATTCGGTTATTTCCGCAGTTCCGCCGCGTTTCGCGTGCGCATTGCGCTGAATCTCAAAGGCTTGGATTACAACCAAGCCATTGTGCATTTAACCAAAAACGGCGGTGAGCAATTCGCCCCTGAGTATCGCGCGCTGAATCCGCAAGCGCTGGTGCCGGTGTTGCAAGAAGGCGAGGTGACGCTCACTCAGTCCCTCGCCATTGTCGAATTTTTGGATGAGACTTATCCTGAGCCGCCGTTTCTGCCGAAGTCGATCGCCGCGCGGTCGCGGGTGCGTTCACTCGCATTGATGGTCGCGTGCGAAATTCATCCGCTGAATAATTTGCGCGTGTTGCGTTATCTGGTGAACGATCTGAAGCTAAGTGAAGAACAAAAAAATCAGTGGTATCGGCATTGGGTGTTAACGGGATTGGAACCGGTGGAATCGCGCCTTGCGAATGACCAAGCCACGAGCGAATTTTGTCATGGTGATTCGCCGGGGCTTGCCGATATTTGCTTAGTGCCACAACTCGCCAACGCGCGGCGATTCAATATCGAATTGGATGCGTTTCCAACGCTGGTTCGCATCGAGCAAAATTGTATGAAGTTGAAAGCATTTCAGAAAGCTGCGCCAAGCGCGCAACCCGATGCGGAGTAGTTCGCGGCCTACGATTTGCGCTGCCCAATGCCGTATTGTGCCGCCCAACTTAAGCCTGATTCCGTTTGCGCAATGGGCCGATATTCGCAGCCAACCCAACCGCGATAGCCGAGCTCGTCGATTAAGTCGAACAAAAACGGATAGTTGATTTCGCCAATATTCGGCTCGTGGCGGCCCGGCACGCCGGCGAATTGAATGTGCCGTGTGACAGTGATATTTTCCCGTAGCGTTTGCGCCAGATTGCCGCGCATGATTTGCTGGTGATATAGGTCCAAGTGCAGAAATAAATGGTCGCTGGCAACCCGGTCGATGATCTTTCGCGCTTGGTCGACGCGATGCAGGAAAAATCCACGCATGCCTTGGGTGACGTATTGCTCACCGCCTTTGACGACATCCAGCTTGTTATTGATCGGCTCAATGACGGCGGCGACACCGATGTCGGCCAGGGTCGCCGCTGCGATTTTTAAGTTCGCGACAAACGTATTTTCCGCAAGCTCGTAGGGCGTCGCGGAATCGTACACACCTGCGAGTACGTGGACGCACTCGGGCTTGAGCACGCGAGCGTACGCAATGGTTTTCTCAAGTCCGGCGCGAAATTCTGCTTCACGTCCCGGCACGGCGGCAAGGCCTCGATCGCCCGCTTGCCAATTTCCCGTCGGCGTATCGATCAGCGCGAGGGCGAGTTGATGCCGCGCCAGTAGCTCGGCCAGTTGCTGCGCCGGCCAATCGTAGGGGACTTGGAATTCCACCGCACGAAAGCCCCAGGCCGCAGCCCGTTCGAAGCGTTCAAGAAAGGGCGCTTCGCCGAAAAGATAGTGCAGGTTGGCGGCGAATTGTGGCATGGCTGAATTATGCCTCATCGCGCCACGAGGCAGGTAGACGCTGCTTCATGGCATAGGCCCTGCCAGGACGGGGTGGCCTGGGGCCAGGCAAGCTGCGTGCCGCTGGCCTGTGGCTAGCCTCAGGCTACCCGGCCGCGGCGATGCCTTTAAATTGCTGAACGTTGGATTACTGTGCGCTGCCATCCCTCATAGCCCTAGGCTAGCCACTGGCCCCTAAGCTACCTCGTCCCCCTCTCCCCGGGGAAGAAGAGCGTCGTTCCCCTCTCCCGCTGGGAGATCCGTACTGGTGTGTGGAGAAAGGTTACGCCCGCTTCGCCGGCGTGCGCGACGGCAGCGCCGCGTGGAAGGCCCGCGCGAATGGATGGATTCGCGTTATGCACGAGGACATCTTGCCGGCCACGCTGATTTACACTTTCGCCACCGTCGCGTTTTACCTCCTTGGCGCAGGCGTGTTGAACACGCTAGGACACATTCCCGAGTCGAGCAAGATGATCGAAAATTTATCCAAGATGTACACCGAATGCTCGGGGCCGCCGGCTTGATTTTATTTATGCTTGGCGCCCTCGCCGTGCTTTATAGCACCATCTTTGCAGCGACCGCGGGCCTGTCGCGGCAATTCGCCGATGTGGTCGGCATCGCCGGCGTGTATCGATTCGATGACTATAAACAACGCCTAAAGTGGCAACGTATCATGGTCGTCGTGTTCAACGCCACGCCGGTACCACTTTATTTCGCCGTCAAACTCCCGGCGCTGATGGTCACCATCAGCGGTGTCTCCATGGCGCTGCTGCTGCCGATCATTTCGATTTGCACGCTGTACCT
>JANMJR010000387.1:0-3439 GCA_031371465.1 Pseudomonadota bacterium | reverse complement strand
TGGCTGGGCGAACAGTTCCATGGCGCGACCACGTGCGGCGTGATGCTGAGTGCGTAGCGGCAGTAACTCTTTCGCCGCATCTTTCGCGATCTGGGCGACTTGCTGTTTTTGCGCAGCGGTCGCGCCAACATCATCAAGCACCCGGTTGACCATGTTATCAATACGCTTGCCCGCTTCCTCCGGGTTCATCTGCGCCATCATGTCGTGGCCGCGGTGGCCATGCCCGCCATGACCACCACCGCAAGCGGCCAGCGTGAAAAGTCCAGCCGCTAACGCGCCGCCGATGCCGGCGATCGCCCAGCGACGTTTCGTATCGGGTTTGGTGACGGTTTGATTCGATTGTTGCTCGTTCATGAAAAACTCCTTGATCTGGTCTCGCGGCGACATTGCCGCATGAGTTGAATGATGAGGAGTGGGTTTTGCCGGTCTGTGATGCGGGCGTAAAGATTTGTAAAGCTGCGCTGTTGGTATGGCGATATCGCTCGGACTTTAAACTTTAAGCTGCTTTGCGCTCGCCGACTTCGGCGCCGGTCTGCCGATCGGCGAAGAATTTCCAGTCCAGTAAAAATTTGACGGACATGTCTTCGTTCACGAAAGCGATCGGGCCATAGTTTGTGAACCACAGTTCGGTGTCCTCAACGAAATGGGTGTGTTCGTGATAAACGCCAAGCGGTTCATAGCCATAGTCGCCGGCATTGGCTACGCCCATGCGGTAATCCATTTTGCCTTTGAACATAAAATATTCGCCGGCGCCAAAATGCAGATGCGGTGGAAAGCTGGAGCCCTTGGCACAACGGAATAACACGGTCCACACACCCGTTTCCGGGCTGGTACGCAGTATCTTGTAATCGATTCCCGGTGAAAATTCTATCCATTTCATTTGATTGGTATCGAGCTTAACTTCATCGAATAGTTTGGCGGTCATTTCGTCTCCTCGTCAGCATGACTAAAGTGTTCGGCGCCGGTACTTTTGCCCTTTGCCGATAGTGGGTAAACTGCTACAGTTTCACAGCGCCACCAGTATGATCCAGCAGAGCGGGGAAATCTTGTCTTAGCGCGCCGCGCGGTTTGACCCAGAGTGACATACACGTGCGCGGAGGAGAATTTCGATGATCAGCAGCGATAGTCTTGCGACATGGTCGACTCGACCATTCCGTCCCGCGCGGCAGTTTTCCCGATGGCGCGAAGCGGTCGACGCGACCCACTTGGCGTGGGACATCGCTTCGCGCGGACACAGCGCTTTTGCAGCGAACTTACGCCGGCAAAGTCTAGGCGACGCGAGTGTGATCGAGTGCGTGTGCGATCCTTGTGCCGGCAAACGCCGCGAGCCGGAAATCGCGCGTTCGGGCGACGCCTACTACGGCGTGTTGCACGTGCTGCAGGGGCAAGAATTGCTGCGGCAAAACGGGCGCGAGGCCTGGCTCAAAGCCGGCGACTTCGTGCTTTGGGATAGTACGCAGCCGATCGATTTCTCGGTGGGCGATCGTCTGCACAAAATTACCCTCCTCATTCCGCAACGCCTGCTCGAAGCGACGTTGCCGGACGCCCGCCAATTCGTTGCCACCGCCGTCACGGGACTCAGCGGTCGCGGCGCATTGTTCGCCAATCACTTAGGCGTGTTGGCGCGGGTGCGCGAGAACGTTCCCGCCGCGCTGTTGCCGCGAGTCCTGGAGGCGACGCTGGATTTGCTCGCCACGGCGTTCGGTGGCGAGACCGGTGGCGGCACCGTTTCCCAGCGCGCAATCGTGGCCCGCATTCAAGATTACATTCACAACCGCTTGGATGACCCGACCCTCAATCCCAAGGCGATCGCAACCGCGCACGATATCTCGGTACGTCAATTGCATCGCATTTTCGCCGCAGCCGCAAATGCGACGGTGGAACGCTGGACATGGAACCAGCGTCTCGCGCGCTGTCGACATGATTTGATGCAACCGGGCGCTGTCGCCGTTTCGAAAGTGGCATTCAAGTGGGGTTTCAGCGATGCCGCGCATTTCAGCCGTGCGTTTCGCGAACGCTATGGCTTGGCGCCGAGCCAATTGCGCAAAGGCGCGACCGGCCGCGGGTAAATTGTTGAGGGAGCGAGCGGTTTCGGCAGCAGTTGGCCGCGGCCCGCGCGAATATCCCGCGTGGGCCGGTGCGTCAGTTTAACCGCGACCAGGTTCCAGCACCTTGGTGAACAGTGTCGTGCCGGCGATATCTTTGAGCGAGACTTTTAGTTCGCGCGTGCGGCCATCGATTTCCACTACGCCGTAGAACTGAAAGCCCGCGCTCGGCGCCGTGTTGGGCGCGGGCGGGGTCTTTTGATAAACGACTTGGATGCCAAACGTGCCGTCGGTCGTATTTGGGCCAAAACTGCCGGCGTTGAGCGGCCCGGCGACGAATTCCCAAAATGGGGTGAAATCCGTGAACGCTGCTTTACCAGGATCGTAATAGTGAGCGGCGGTGTAGTGCACATCCGCCGTTACCCATACCACATTGCCGATGCCCTCGCGTTTAATGAATGACAGTAAACGGGCGATCTCGAGTTCGCGGCCCGACGCGGCGCCATTTTCAGCGTTGGCGATCGCCTCCCAGCGCGCCCGGCCTTGAGCGTCCACGCCGTCACCGACGTTCAAGCCGATCGGCATATCGGCCGCGATCACCTTCCAAACGGCACGGGAATTCTTCAACCCACGTTTCAAAGCGTCGAACTGACGCGGGCCGAAAAAGGCGGTGTTGCTATCCTCGACCGGCTGTTGGTTGAAAGTATTCGGGCCGCGATAGCTGCGCATGTCCACCACGAATATGTCGAGCAGCGCGCTGTAGGGAATTTGGCGATACACGCGCTCGAGTTCGACATCGGCGGTATGGCGCAGCGGCGCATACTCGAGAAACGCCTTAGTGCCCCTGGCGATCAAAAGCGGAATGTTCTTCTCGGTGTAGCGTGCGTCGGCTGAAAGGTCTTTACTGTCGGACCAGTTGTTAGTCACTTCATGATCATCCCATTGCCAAATCTGGGCGACGTCGCTGTTGAACGCCCGAACGTTGGTGTCCATCATGTTGTAACGGTAACGGCCGCGGAACTCGTTCAATGTCTCGGCGACCTTGCTCACCTCCTCGGTTACGATGTTCCTCCAAATACTTCCGTCAGGAGCGGTTCGGCTTGCCTCGATTGGCCCGTCGGCGTAGACGGTATCACCGCTATGGATAAAGAAGTCAGGGTGCTCGCGTTGCATTTGGGCGTACATGCGCATGCCGCCAAAATCTGGATTGATCCCATAACCTTGGCCGGCCGTATCGCCGCCCCAAACAAACTTTACGTTGCGTGAACGACGATAATGATCCTCGCCGGGCGCGGTACGCAGATGACCCATTGCCGGCTCGCTGAACACCCGCTCGTTCGACAGATCCTGCATCATCACACGGTAGAAAATGTCGGCATCTTCCGGCAAGCCGA
>JANMJR010000381.1:0-5751 GCA_031371465.1 Pseudomonadota bacterium | reverse complement strand
CCGACGATAAGCAACGCAAATAGGATTGCCCATGTCGTCCGCATTCCCCGTTTCTCGGGAAATACAATTTGAATTAACCTTACCATTTCCATTCTCCTTAAGTAATTTTCCTGGTTATGCCACTTTTCATGAACCCTACCGGCCTTGCCACCAATAACATGTCATCCTGAACCCTCCGCGGTGTTTACCCTCGAGCGCAGCGAAGGGCTCGAGGGTAAACTCCGTGAAGCATCTGCTTTTTTACGGCTGTGAAAGCAGATCCTTCGCGTTGCTCAGGATGACAGGTGTGCGGAGGTCGTTTAAAAGCGTTACGCCCCCGCCTTCCACGCAGAACATCATCCATCACTTTTCACGTATCCGCCAACGTGGTTTCCGTCTGATCCTGCCCACTTGCATTCAGAAGCGATAAGTCACCCAGGCCGAGAAGTAGTTGACGTCATTTCCTGGCGGAGTCTCCTTCAGGAAATCACCCGCAAAGAAATGTGCATAAACAGCGCTGGCGGTGAAGTGGCGGTCGACGCTCCATTGCAACATGGCTTGAACTTGGCTGCCAATGTAGCGTGCGGAACTGCGATTGCCAGAACGGACAAGTTTTAGCGCATTGTTGTATATGCCGTCGTCCGTGCTCTCTCGCCAGAAGAAATCCCAATCGCCAACGAAGGAAACGCGGCGCGTGAGTTGTAGTTCAATTCCGGGGTGAACGTCAATGATATTGGCCGGACCGATGAGGCCAGTTTCGCTGAAATACCCACCCCTTGGGAACAACGCGTTGAACGTTTGAAGTTTCGAGTCATTGCGATTTCGGTCGCCGCTGGCGATATCAGCTTTAAGAAATAAACGAGGACTTAATGGCTTGCCGGCGAACGCGTAGCCAGTGTCAGAAGCCATTGTCCACGCAGAGATACTCCCATCTCCAAACCCTCCGAACTGGTAAACCAATTCGAAGTTGTAATCCCAGTCGGACTTCTTACCCCAAATCCGCGTACCGACGGAATGGCGCAGCTCGCGGTCTGTTCTCAGATTGTAAATTGCATTGTCATTCTCAAAGCCGAAATAATAAAAGTCTACGTTGCCACCGGGCAATATGGTCAGGGGCGCGCTGCCATAAACGCCCCAGAAAGTTGAGTCGGGATTGGATTGATCGTCGAAGTAACCGGATTTGGTTTTAACCGGCTTTGTCGCGAAGCCACTGACGTTCAGCGATTCATTCTGGTAGACGAACCGTACCCCATCAAAACTCAATCGAATGTTCGGCGGCTCTCTTACCGAAACCAGTCGTTGAGAGCCGTAAAACATTTCCTGCCGTCCCACACGCGTCACCAAACTCCCTTTCCCCTTTAAGTCCAACTTAGCATCGACAAAACCCTGGTGCAGATCGCCAAAATCCTCATCGTTTGGCCGGGGGCCGTTGATGCGGCCATTTTCGCGCGCGCTCATTAACTGACCGAATACACGAAACGTCTCGCGATAGTGCAAGTCGCCGGAAATCAGGTAGCGCTGGAGCAAATAGCCATTGGGGTCTTGCGGGTCAAGCCCCCAATTGGCGTTCGCGTAGTATTCGTAGCGCTCGCGGACCTCGCCGCCGAGGCTTAGATACCAGTCCCGGTTTTTGTCGAGCGGCAGGTATTTCACTAAGTCCAAAAAGTCGATTCTTCTGTTAGGGTCTTCTAAATAGCGATAGTCTTCATCGTATCGAACCAGCTTGTAACTCGGCTGAGTCGAAGCGCCGCTTGAACCGGCGGTTTGAGCGTAGGCGAATCGCGCAGTCACCACGTAACCGGCAAGCAACCCCAACGCAAGAACAACCCAGTACCAGCGTGATTGCGATACATCATCTGCATTATTGAGGCGCTCAACCACTCGACGATGTCCTTTTCAATCTACGGTTCGTCCATCCCTGATGGTAAGATTCGTGGCCCTGGGATATTTTGAATCAAGCGTAGGGATGCGTCCGCTATGGAGGATGAAATCTGGAGCAATTCTTGAATTCATGCGACTCTCTCGTTCTTTTGTGGTTGCGGATTGAGCCAGCCTTGAAGAAGTCGCGTAACGACCGGCATTACGACCCAGGTGAGCAGGCCAACGATGATTATCGAGACAACAAACAAGTTCAGCACCAGCGGCAATTTTCCCAGCGTCGGCGAAAGCACAACGCCAATTAGGAGACTTACCGGGTAAACACCCAGCAAGGTGGCCGCGGCCATCTTCCATCGCGGCGGCGAATTGTGCGGAGAGCGAAACCAGGCTTCGAGTCCAGTCAGTTGACGATACACGGGCTCACCTTCCGTCAGCGTTCGGGCCCGCTCCTCCCACGTCTCGAACATCGCCGATTGATAAAACGTGTCGCGCTCCAGCTCGTTGGCGAACGTCCGCAAGATGCCGTATTCGCGAGAGTCCGAACCGGGCAGCGGCGTTAGCATGCTGGCCCCCCACACGCCGCCGTGCGCGAATGAGGTTTGAAAAAACTCGCGTAGCGCCGCCTGAAACTCGGCTTCGCAGCCGGGTCGGACGCGGCGAGTAATGGCGATGTGAATGGACATAAGTAACCTCTTTGGTTCGCGTGCTTTAACAACGAACGTGACTGTTGGTCGAGTAACAATACGGCGCTATCCACTGGCGTGTAGAGTTTGTAGTGCTAATTAACGATTTCTGCAGCGTATGTATTAGTTGAGATCGAACAGTAAGAAGTGGGCGCCTGTATCAGATTGGTGACAGATTTCGGTCTCAGATTCAAGTGCCGCGCCGTCGCCGGGAAAAAGTTTGTGGCCGTTGACGTCGAGGTCGCCTTCAATTAGTTGAATCCAGCCGTGACGCTGCGCCCGCATTGGATAGTTAACTCTTTCCTTCGGACCAAGCCGGCCAATGAACAAGTCCACGTCCTGGTTGATCTTGATAGAGCCCGCGCGGCCATCGGGCGCGCAGGCAAGGGTCAAGCTGCCCGGCCGCGCGCTTGAGAACGACTTCTGCGCGTAGCTCGGGGGAAGTCCATTGCGCGAAGGAACCAGCCAGATTTGGAGAAAATGAACCGGCTCGCTGGCGGAATCGTTAAATTCACTGTGCTCAATACCCGTTCCTGCCGAGATGCGTTGCACGTCACCGGCCTTCATTACCGCCGTGTGTCCCATGCTGTCTTCGTGCTTGAGCGCACCGCTGATGACGTAGCTGATTATTTCAAAATCACGGTGCGAGTGCGTGCCAAAGCCTTTTCCACCGGCCACGCGGTCTTCGTTAATCACACGCAATGTGCGGTAGCTCATGTACCGTGGGTCGTGATATTCCGCGAAAGAGAATGTGTGGTAGCTATTCAGCCAGCCATGGTCGGCATGGCCTCGGTCATCGGTTCGTCGAATTTTAAGCATGCTGCTTTCTCTTTCATCGCTGACGTTGATAAGTGCTAGCAGGACCGGATCGCGCTTGTCCTTGTGCGTGACGATTTGAAACTCGATTCACGATTCGTGTTTCAATTCATGCACAGTTGAAATAGTCTGGACTTCTATTTTTTCCTTGCACGTGCTTCAACGCCGTGCGAGACAGCGTCCTTATATTCCACGAACTACGCGGTTTTGGCTGAAAGCGCGCATCAATTGCGTGCTCTTCGATATCCATGCTTGTGCCGGTCGGGGCGAACGAAAGTTCTCGTCGCCACCTGCTTTCCGCAGCACCCTCTCGCCCACGCCCGCTAGCTCAAATCCATGCTCACGATAGGCGTCGAAATTTTCGACAGGGTGATTTTCCTTCATCCAGTTTGCGTATCCTTCCAGGTCTTTTCCGGGACGCTGGGTAACGAGATCGTAAACGCGAAGACAATGATCCTCGGCTAACAGTATTTTTGCGTCGGGTATCAATCGATTGGTAGCTTGATCCATGAATTGTTCTTGGTGGTTCGACGGGACGAATTGTTTCGCGACGAATTGATGATGCTCTTAACCAGCCGGACAAAATTGCACAGGCGTGTCTCATTTAGCATCAATATGCTTTTTTTGAGTAGGCGAAATCCCAGCATCGCGGCGCCGAGGGAAATGCCCTCTACTTTTGAAAATAGTGCTGTCCGCAAGAGCGATCGTCGCGCATAATTTCTCGAAAGTTCGCGCCGATTTCGCCTTTCGAGGTTTCTCGCGACCAACAACGATCGATGCAACGCTAACTAGGGAAGCTCTGAATAAGTTCGAGTTCTAAATGAGACAAGGCGCGAACAAAAAATATCGACGCAGCATATGCCTGATATGTAAGGCGATATTTTTAGTGAGCAACGCAGTATCATGACGAAATCGGACTTATTCAGAGCTTCCCTAGGATTCAGGCCATGTCGGAACAGGTACCAGTCACCACTCGACTCGAACGCGATTCATTCGGTGTAATCGAGGTTCCGACATGCCAACTCTGGGGCGCGCAGACTCAACGTTCGCTGCATTACTTTCGGATTTCAACCGAGGTCATGCCGAGGGACCTGATTTTGGCACTTGCCCTGGTTAAACGTTGTGCCGCCCTCGCCAACAGTGATCTCGGAGAGATCGATAAAAATAAAGCAAATGCTATTGTGGCGGCGGCAGACGAGATCCTTGCGGGCGCACACGCAGCAGAGTTTCCGCTTTCCGTATGGCAAACCGGTTCCGGCACCCAAACCAACATGAATATCAATGAAGTGCTTGCGAATCGCGCTTCTGAGTTGCTAGGGGGTATCCGCGGGTCATCCCGATTGGTGCATCCGAACGACGAGATCAATAAAGGGCAATCCTCCAACGATGTGTTTCCAACGGCGATGCATATTGCGGCGGCACTCGCTATTACAAGGAATGTGCTGCCTGCGCTGGAGCGTCTTGGAACAACACTTGAAGCCAAGGCCATCGCGTTTGATGACATCATCAAAATCGGCCGAACGCATTTACAGGACGCCGTGCCGCTCACTCTTGGTCAAGAGTTCTCGGGCTATGTCGCGCAGCTTGTATACGCAAAGTCTGGACTAGAAGCGGCGCTCGGTCCATTGTATGGGCTCGCCATCGGCGCTACCGCAGTCGGTACGGGACTCAATACCCATCCCGAATTCGGCCAGCGTGTCGCGGCTTCGATCGCGCAATCGACCGCCCTACCATTTCGTTGCGCGTCGAATAGATTCGCGGCGCTGGCAGCCCATGAGCCACTTGTGCAAGCACACGGCGCGCTCAAAACGCTCGCAACCTCACTCATGAAAATTGCCGATGACATTCGCTGGCTCTCGAGTGGGCCGCGCGCGGGACTAGGAGAAATTCGTATTCCGGAGAACGAGCCCGGTAGCTCAATCATGCCGGGCAAAGTTAACCCGACGCAATGTGAAGCGCTGCGGATGGTCTGTGCACAAGTTTTCGGTAACGATGTCGCGATCACCGTGGGCGGCGCCTCGGGTAATTTCGAACTGAATGTCTTTAAACCACTCATCGTGCATAATTTCTTACAGAGCACGCGACTGCTCGCAGACGGCATGACGAGCTTCAACGAGCACTGCGCCGCCGGCATAGAACCTAACCGTGAGCGCATCCAGAACCTGCTCGATCAATCGTTGATGTTGGTAACGGCCCTTTCTCCCCACATCGGTTACGATAAGGCTGCAGAGATCGCGAAAAAAGCGCATCAAGAGGAGATTTCACTCAAATCGGCTGCGACTGCGCTCGGCTACGTAACGGCCGAAAAGTTCGACGAATGGATCCAACCGAGGACGATGGTTTGACGATCCCGAAAAAAAATGGTACGGGCGCTGCTTTGGAAACACCGCATAGA
>JANMJR010000368.1:0-2128 GCA_031371465.1 Pseudomonadota bacterium | reverse complement strand
GCGGCGATACGCGCGACGGTGAGATCGCATTCGATACCGCCGCGTCGATTCAGCATTTGCGTGTAGGTTAGGCTGCCGATGGGTTTGGCAATGTCGTTGGCGCAAATCCATTGCAATGCCCGTTCGGCGTCTTTGCCAACTAGCGAAAACTTTGCGAATGAGGATTCGTCGAACAGGGCCACCGCTTCGCGACAGGCGCGATGCTCCTCGCCCACTGGCGCAAACCAATTCTGCCGCCCGTAAGAATAAATATCCGTCGCTTCGACACCGGCAGGCGCAAACCAATTGGCGCGTTCCCAGCCCATTTTTTCGCCGAACACGGCGCCATGATCTTTGAGTTTTGCGTACAGCGGGGACGTGCGCAGCGGCCGGCCGCTGTGATGTTCCTCGAACGGCCAGGCCATGGTGTAGTGTTTACCGTAGGCTTCCAAGGTGCGCGTGCGCACCCAGTCTACCGATTGATGGGGCCTGCCGAAGCGGCGAATATCCACCGGCCACAAATCCATCGGCGGTTCGCCGCCCGCGATCCATTCCGCCAGCGCGCGGCCCGCGCCACCGGCGGAGGCGATGCCGAAGGCATTGAAGCCTGCGCCGACGTAAAAGTTTTTCAATTCCGGCGCTTCGCCGAGAATAAAATTGCCATCGGGGGTGAACGATTCCGGCCCGTTGATCAATTGCTTCACGCCGGCGGTTTGTAACGCCGGGACGCGGCCGATGGCGAGCGCCATAATGGGTTCAAAATGATCCCAATCGTCGTTGAGCAATTGAAATTCGAAGCCATCGGGAATTCCGTTCTCCGCCCAGGGAATGGGATTCGGCTCGTAGCCGCCCATCACCAGGCCGCCGACTTCCTCTTTGTAATAAGTAAGCCGATCGGGATCGCGCAAGGTCGGTAAATTTTTCATCACGCCGGGGATGGGCTCGGTGACGATGTATTGATGCTGCACCGAAACCAGCGGCACGTTCACGCCTGCGAGCTGGCCGATGGCGCGCGCCCACTGGCCCGCGCAGTTGACGACAATTTCCGCTTGAGTATTTCCCTGCTCGGTCACGACACCGCTGACGCGGCGGTTGTTTTGCTCGATCGCGGTGACGCGGCAGTCTTCAATGATTTTCACGCCGCCCAGGCGCGCGCCTTTTGCCAGTGCTTGCGCGATGTCAGCGGGATTCGCTTGGCCATCGGTCGGAAGAAATGCCGCGCCGACCACGTCGCCCACGTCCATGATCGGCCACAGATCCCGTGCTTCGTTCGGCGTGAGAATATGCATTTCCAAACCGAAACTATGGGCCGTGGTCGCTTGGCGTTTGATTTCCGTCATGCGTTCCGCGTTGCATGCCAGGCGCAGGCCGCCGTTGCGCTTCCAGCCCGTCGCCTGGCCGGTTTCCAGTTCGAGTTTGTCGTATAACTCGACGCTGTATTTCAATAATTGGGTGATGTTGGCAGAGGTGCGCAACTGCCCCACCAAGCCTGCCGCATGCCAGGTGGAACCGCTGGTCAGTTTGGCGCGTTCGAGGAGAACGACGTTTTTAACACCGAGTTTCGCCAGGTGATAGGCGACGCTGCAGCCAATAATGCCACCGCCGATAATGACGACCTGCGCCGACGAAGGAAATGTGCTCACGCGTGGTTTAGGTCTTATTGGCGGGAGGCAGCGGGTCTTTCTTCTGCCCCAAAATCGTCATCGCCGATTGCACCATCGTTGCGACATCCGTCAGATTGCTCGGCACAATCAAAGTATTCCCGGTCTTCGCCAAATTGCCGAATGCGGCGATGTACTGTTCCGCGACTTTTAGGTTCGCGGCTTGCAAACCGCCTTCCGAGCCAATTGCGGAGGCCACGGTACGCACCGCTGAGGCGGTCGCTTCGGCGATGGTTGTCGTAGCTGTGGCTTCACCTTGCGCCTTGTTGATGGCGGCGGCCTTCTGGCCTTCGGATTTTAAAATGTCTGCTTGCTTGAGTCCTTCGGCAAGATTGATTTCCTCTTGTTTCTGGCCTTCCGATTTGGCAATCAGTGCGCGCTTCTCGCGCTCCGCTGTAATCTGCGCCTGCATGGAGTGCAAAATCGCCGCCGGCGGTGTAAGGTTTTTAATTTCATAACGCAAGACTTTCACGCCCCAAGTGCGACCC
>JANMJR010000358.1:0-19699 GCA_031371465.1 Pseudomonadota bacterium | reverse complement strand
AAGGCGACGAAAAATCGGAGCCATTGGATATACTGATCCATCTGTTGATCCAAGTGTTCGAGACTCGAATTCAATTGCGCACCAATAAGTTCACTGTAACTTGCCTGGCGAGGGGCGCCGACCTCAACGTAGTGTTCTGCTCGCGGCTGTGTTTCCTCCAGTAGGGACGGCGTCCGTTGAATCTCGGCGCGCAACATGACTATCTCGTTCGCGGCGACCCTTTCCCGCTGCGCGTATTGAATGATCAAGGCCGCGAACAAACAAACCGCAACCATCAACACGGCGCCAGAACACAGCGCCATCAGCATTGCGGTTTTGCGACGGGAAACTGAGTACCACTGCGGTATGATCGCACTAACGCGGGTAGCCCAGGACGGTGCGCCTACAGCCGTTTCGGTGATTTCCGGGAACGTCGTGCTCGGCAGCCGGGAAAAGTCATCCGCCATAACCCGCCCCGGTCAAACAATGTGATTTACGATTTGAGCGTTCGGCTATCCGGGCGATGCGCGGAAGGGTGGTGATCGCGACAAAATATTGTTTATGACGTTTTCGGCGCACGCGCGCCCAATGCAGCGGAACGCAACCCGCCGGCGCGGTTTTCCCGCGTCGTAAGCGATCGACGAAGCAAACTGCTTCAATGTTGTCTTCCGATAACTCAACGGCCAGTCGCTGGCCGTTGGGAAAGATCCGCAACAATCCAAAAAAGTCGACGATATTCACGGTACCCCAGCCTAAACTTTTCAACCACTCGATCCCTATGCAGCGGGATACTTTTTTTGTTCTTTTTACTTCTCTATTTGTTTTTTTACTTTATTTGTTAAATTATCATAACAGCATCTGACGATGCTATAGGCCGAAAGTAGTAGGTGCGTTCACTTCGGCCTATATCGAAAGTGATAGGTGAGACTCACCTAAGGTCTCATCTTACTTGTTAGGGAGACACTAGCATAAAACATGCCGTATTTTTAACCTATTGACAATAAGACGTTATTTTTTAAACTCGTGAGTTTGAACGTCCCGAGTGTAAAGTTTTTCGACACTTTCGGCGCGTTAAATCGAACCGGAGATTGGCCGCAAGTCACTGCGTAACGGAAGCCGGCCATTGGCGATGATAGTAATATTTTCGGCAAAATTCGCTGAAAAACCAGGGCAGCCAACATCCACGGGGTGGCCTCGGGCCATGCGGCTTCTGGCAATGTGCTAGGGTGCATTTATGCACCAAAGGATTTGGACGGTGCATGAATGCACCCTACCTGCTGAATTATTGAAAACGTTCGCTGCACTTAGAACTTGAGACCGCGCTATTTAAACTATCGCCACGTCACAACATCGTCAATGGTCGCCCGCTCGGTGCGATATTGATTGATCGGATGCGTCTTGTCTTCGTAACCAAACGAAATGCCACAAACGAGTTTGCGATCGTCGCCGATTCTAAAATACGCCCGCACGAAATCGCTGTAATGCGCGATCGCCGCTTGAGCGATGGTGTCGATGCCTAAACTTTTCGCGGCGAGCATGAAGCTGTTGACGTAGAGGCCGCAATCGAGCGCGGCGTAAAAGCCAAGATACGCCGGCGCGGTGATCAGCACGACATGAGGTGCGCCGAATAGGCGAAAGTTTTCTAGAAATTGATTACGTTTCCGCGCTTCGTCTTCGCGGGTGATTTTGACTGCTTGATAAAGTTGCAGGCCGCAGGTTTTGCGGCGTTCGCGTTCGATGCCTTGATAGTCTGTCGGGAACGCGAAATCCGGATTGGGTTTGCCGCCCGCCTCCACGTGGGCCACCAACGCTGCGCTAAATATTTTTGCCGCTTCGCCGCTCGCAATCAATACTCGCCACGGCTGCACATTGTTCCACGACGCGGTGTGTTGCGATACTTCCAGAATTTTCTCGATGGTTGCGCGCGGAACTTCGCGATTCTGAAATTTGCGGCAACTGTAGCGGGCTTTGACGGCTTGTTCAAAATCCATTATTGATTTTCCAATTGTTGATGAACGTAGTCGGCGATGGCCAATGATGAAGTGAGGCCAGGCGATTCGATTCCATAGAGATTGATGAGGCCGTCGATGCCGTGTTCGCGTTTGCCTTGAATGACGAAATCGGCAGCCGGTGTGCCCGGACCGTGCAACTTGGGCCGGATGCCGGTATAGCCGGGTTGCAGGGAATCGTCCTTAAGATCGGGATAGTAACGCCGAATCGATTCGTAGAACTTCGTCGATAGGCCGGTGCGAAAACGGTAGTCGATACGATCGATGTATTCGATGTCGGGGCCGAAGCGCACTTGGCCGGCGAGGTCGAGTGCAACGTGCAACCCGAGGCTACCGGCGACCGCGACCGGATAGATTAGTCGCGTGAATGCGGGCCTGCCGGTTATGCTGAAGTAATGGCCGATGGCATAGTAAAGCGTGGGTATGGTTTCCGGGGGAATGCCGCGGATTTTTTTCGCGATGTCCTGCGCGTATAAGCCGGCGCAATTCACCACGAGATTGCATTGAATCGTCATCGGCTCTTGGCCGCCCACATTGAGGATCACGCCATCGCTCGCGGTTTGACCCGATTCGATGGGGCTGTGAAAAACCACGGCGCCGCCGGCGCTTTCTAAGTCGCCTTGGTAGGCCAGCATCAACGCGTGACTATCGACTAAACCGGTGGATGGTGAATGGATCGCCGCTATGCAGCGAACATTCGGTTCCATTTCGCGGACTTGAGCGGGCGTGAGCCAAGCAAGATCATGCACGCCATTGATCGCGCCTTGCTTCACATACTTTTCCAACGTGGCAGTCTCATCTTCAGCAGTGGCGACAATAATCTTGCTCAAGCGTTTGTGCGGCACGTGACGCTCTGCGCAATATTGATATAACGCGCGATTGCCCGCGACGCAGAGCTTCGCTTTGAGCGAGCCGGTCGCGTAGTAATGCCCGGCATGGATGACCTCTGAATTGCGCGAACTGGTTTCCGTGCCGATGCCTTCGGCTTTTTCGACGACAATGACCTCCCGCCCGGCAAGCGCAAGGCGGCGCGCCACCGCGAGCCCAACCACGCCTGCGCCGATGACTACGCAATCTACTTTTTCTGTCATGCGAACAACCTATAACTTGAGATCTTGAATTTGCGTAGAGTCACGGCGCGCGTTAACGCTAACTCTCCCCGGAGGGGCGAGGGAATCAAATTCGCGCGCGTGGAAGAAACAGCGCGCCCCTCGGCGCATTTTTGGGAGAGGGGTCGGAGGGTAAATTGAGGGTTTCGCGACGCATGCAGCGCGCTCATCGAACGGCTTCCGCCTGCAAGCCGAAGCGCGCTGCGCAAGTGGGGAGATCGCCGTTAATTGAGCAGACAACATCAAATATTCTTCGCGCGTTCGCGCAATTGAAATTTCTGAATCTTCCCGGTAGACGTCTTAGGAACCAGTCCAAACACAATCGTCCTAGGACATTTAAATCCCGCCAAGCGTTCCCGACAAAACGCGATGATTTCCTCCGCCGTGGCCGACGCGCCCTCGCGCAGCTCGACAAACGCGCAGGGGGTCTCACCCCATTTTTCATCGGGCTTGGCGACTACGGCAGCGCTCATGACCGCAGGATGGCGATACAGCACATCTTCCACATCGAGCGACGAAATATTCTCGCCGCCGGAAATGATGATGTCCTTGGAGCGATCCTTGATTTTGGAATAGCCGTCGGGATAGGTGACCGCCAAATCACCGGTGTGAAACCAGCCGCCCTTGAAGGCGTCGTCGGTGGCTTTGCGATTTTTGAGGTAACCCTTCATGGTGATGTTGCCGCGAAACATGATCTCGCCCATGGTCTCACCGTCCCACGGCACCGGTCGCATGGTGTCGGGATCCATCACCACCATGTCTTCTTGCAGCAAATAGGCCACACCTTGCCGCGAATTTTTTTCGGCGCGCTGCTCTAGCGAGAGAACTTTCCACTCTTGGTGCGGCGCGCACACGGACGCCGGGCCGTAGATTTCCGTGAGTCCGTAGGTATGAACCAAACTGAATCCAAGCCGTTCCATGCCCTCGATCATTGCCGCAGGCGGCGAAGCGCCTGCAACCATCGCCGCGACGGGATGACTGATGCCGGCTTTCATTTCGTCCGGCGCGTTGATCAAGGTCGAGTGAACGATCGGCGCGCCGCAATAGTGGCTCACCTTTTCCGCGCGCATCAAATCGAAGATCGCTTTCGCCTCAACTTTTCTAAGGCATACATTCGTTCCCGCTTGTGCGGCGATGGTCCAGGGAAAACACCAGCCGTTGCAATGAAACATCGGCAACGTCCACAGATAAATCGGATGACGTTGCATGTCCCAAGTCAGGACATTGCCGATGGCATTCATGTAGGCGCCGCGATGGTGATACACCACGCCCTTCGGATTCCCCGTCGTGCCGGAGGTATAGTTCAACGCGATGGCGTTCCATTCGTCGCTCGGATAGGCAAAACGAAAATGAGCCTCGCCTTCGTCCAAAAATGACGCGTAATTCTGCCGACCAAGCCGCTTGCCCTGCCCCGTGAACAGCGGATCAATGACGTCGATCACCACGGGTTTTTTCTTCACCAAGGTCAGCGCCTTTTCGACGACGGCAGAATACTCCAGATCGCAGAACAATACTTTCGCTTCGCCATGTTCGAGCATGAAAGCAATGGCCTCGGCATCAAGTCGCGTATTCAGTGCGTTCAACACAGCGCCAAGCATGGCTGGGCCGAAATGCAGGTCCACCATGGCCGGAATATTCGGCAACATCGCCGCCACCGTGTCACCTTCGCCGATACCGAGCTTGTTCAGCGCCGACGCCAGTTTGCGACAGCGAAGATATTGCTCTTGCCAGGTAGTGCGCTCCGCGCCGTGCACCACCGCAATCCGCTGCGGATAAACGTAGGCTGCTTTATCTAAAAACGACAGCGGCGTGAGCGCGGTAAAGTTAGCGCTGTTCTGGTCCAGATGGGTATTGTAGGAATGTCTCATGATCGATTTCCTGCTTTCAACGGTTTATCTTCCTTGAATTGCACGTCGCGATTGGCCGCGAATAAATCCTTAAGCCGGAGTCGCTGATATTTGCCGGTGGTTGTCAGCGGAATTTCGGCGCCGAACTGCACCACCTTAGGCGACTTTGAAAACGCCATAACCTTGCGACAGGCTTTGATCACATCGGCTTCGGACAGCGTCGCGCCCTCCTCCTTCACCACATAGGCGCCGACTTCTTCGCCATACCATTCATTTTCGAAGGCGATCGCGAGTCCGACCTTGACACCGGGAATCGCCTGCAACACTTCCTCGATTTCAAATGGGCTATATTTCACACCACCGCGATTAATCAGTTCCTTAATGCGCCCGGTAATGAATAAAAATTTTCGGCCTTGCTTATCTTGTTGAAAAAATCCCTCATCGCCGCTACGAAACCAACCGTGCTTAAACGCTTCCAGATTCGCATCATCACGATTGAAATAACCAAGCATCACGTTATGTCCGCGCAACACGATTTCACCTTTTTCACCCGCCGCTAGATCGTTGCCATCGGCATCGTGAATGGCAATCTCGTTGATGTTGAGCGCCACGCCGATCGACGGATAGCCATAGTGGGTCAACCAGTGCCGATGCTCGGTCGCATCAAGATCGAGCGGCATGAGACAGGCGAACGCGGTCGTTTCGGAAAGGCCGTAACCGTGAACGATTTTCTTTTTGAACTGCTCGGTGAAGCGGGTCACCAAAGCAACCGACATCGTCCCTGCGCCGAACAGGAAATGACTGAAACAGGTCAGATCAAGCTTGGAAAGATCCTCATTGGCTTCGCATAGAAACTGAAAGATGGTCGGCACGACGGAAACGATGTTCACGCGCCGCTCGGCTATGCGCTGCCAAAACACGCTGGCCTTGAACGCCCGATTGAGAACGACGGAAGCGCCAACATAAAGCGGCATGATGATGGTAACGCATAGCCCATTCACGTGATGTACCGGCAACACGCACATCATGCGCACGTCGGCATTCAAACCTTGCCAGTCCGCGCCGCTTTTGCAATCGCACAGCAAGTTGTACTGCGACAACATCACCCCTTTCGGCGCGCCGGTGGTGCCGCTGGTGTAAACCAACAACGCTTGGTCTTCCAGCATAATGTCTGCCGGAGGAACAAAATCTTCGCTCAGCCCTTCGAGCTTGGATTGATACACCGCATCCATCAGCAAAACGTGTTCGAGGCACGCCACCTGCGCCTTTAACGCTTGGCCGCGCGCCGCATACTCTGCCGCGACCAAGGTGACGCGGCATCCGGCATCCTGCAAAATGAACGCAATCCGTTTATCGTCTTCGGCGGCGTTCTGTGGTGTCGCCACCGCGCCGAGCTTCCAGCAGGCAAAAAAAGCGATCACCGCATCGGGATGATTGAAGGCGATCGTCGCCACCTTATCGCCACGGCGAACGTCATAGCTATCGCGTAACAAATTCGCGACCTGGTTGACGCGGCGATTAAACTCGGCGTAACGCCACTCGGCGCGCTCGCCGCTATCGTCGTTGTGATAATAAAGAAAGACCTTATCGGGGCGGGCAGCCGATTGTCGATCCAGCAAGTCAGCGACGGAACCGAATGGCACGAGATACCGATCCGGCGGAACCTCGCCCAAGCTGCGCGCCCGGCGAATATTTTCCGCGATCGTCGTTATGTTCGAAGCGCGCATCATGGGTGATTCAAAAAACTGTTGCAGGTGTATTTTTGATTTTCGGTGACGACAACATCCAGGGAAATATCGTGGGCTTCGACCGGAACACGCGCGACGATTTGTAGCGCAAAAGCGGCGGCAACAAAGGTCGCAAACGGGCCCAGATCCTCAAGCAAGCGATCATAATAGCCGGCGCCATAGCCAAGCCGACGGCAATCGGCATCAAAAGCCAGTCCCGGAACCAACACAAAATCGATCTCTTCCGGCAAAATTTTCTCGCAGCGCTGCGGATCGGGTTGCAAAATGCCCCACGGTCCGGGAATCAAGTCCGCATCGATGTTTGCCACCCGAAACAGCTCCAACACGTTTTCGGCTTTATTGATTTTCGGCAGCACCAGCACCTTGCCGCCGTCCATGACCGCGCGGGTGATTTCCGAGGTGCTAAATTCTGCAGCGATACTCATATAGGCCAGCACGGTTTGCGCGTCGCGAAATCCACCCAGCGCCAATACCTGCTTGCTGATGGCGCGGTTCGCCGCCTGCCGCGCCGGCAGGCTGAGCGCCGCGCGTTGCGCCAGGATGGCGTTGCGCATTTCCATCTTGGCGCCCTGCGCCGTCATAGTCGCACGCCCGCGCGCAGTTGCGGTTCTTGCCGCAACATTTGTAATAGGGCTTTCGCCTTATCCATGGTTTCCTGAAATTCCTCTGTCATGACCGAATCCGCTACGATACCGCCACCGACCCAAAATCGAATTCGGCCGTCCGCATAAATCAACGTGCGAATTGCGATGTTCAAATCCATGCCGCCATCGGCGCCAATGTAACCGATTGACCCGCAATACACGCCACGCCGATGGGGTTCGAGTTCCTCGATAATCTCCATCGCCCGCAGCTTCGGCGCCCCGGTGATCGAGCCGCCCGGAAAGCACGCTTTGAGCAAGTCGATGTTATCGCAATCGTCGCGTAATTCACCGCGCACCGTGCTCACCAGATGGTGCACCATGGCGAAGGATTCTATCTCGAAAAGTGTCGGCACGTGCACCGAGCCCGTGCGGCAGACTTTGCCCAGATCGTTGCGCAGCAAATCCACGATCATCACATTTTCCGCTTGGTCTTTCTCGGCGTGGCGCAAAGTATCCCTCACACGCTGATCCAACTCAGGATCGGATTGCCGCGGCCGCGTGCCTTTAATCGGCTTGGTGGTAATTTTTTTCTGCTCAACGTGCAAAAATCCTTCCGGCGATGAACTCAAAATCTGCACAAACGGTAATTGCAAATACGCGGCCATGGGCGCCGGATTCAACTTACGCAGTTCACGGTAGGCCGTCCACGAATCGCCGCCGGCGCGCGCGCTGAAGCGGCGTGTGAGATTCACTTGATAACAATCGCCGTCGGCGATATAGCGCTTCAATTGTCCGAAGCGCTCGGCGTATTGCGCTAAATCCAAATCCGGCTCAACGTCGGATAAGAGATGAAACGGCACCGTCCATCGCGTCGCCGCCTCACCCTTGAACAACCACGCCAATTCCTCCCAGCGCCGGGAAGTCATGCTAGACGCGCCATGGCTCACCAGGGTCGTTTTTTTAGTTTCATGATCGACCACCACCGCCCAATCGTAAATCCCGATCGCCATATCGGGAATGTTGTCGGCGTGCCGCGCCAGGGTCGGCACGCGTTCCAAGCGACGTGCTAAATCATAACCAAAATAACCGACCGCGCCGCCGGCAAACGGAATATCAGGCATTGCCGAAACCGCGACGTTCAGCCAAGGGCGCAACAAGTTGAGAGGATTATCGTGGGATCGTGTGATCGTCTCGCCCTGGGTAATTTCGGTCGCTAAGCCCCGGGTCACCAGGGTCGCAATCGGATCGGCGACGATAACGTCAAAACGGCCTTGATCGGTAAATGGCGCGCCGCTGTCGAGCCAAATCGGCCAATCGTGATCGCGGATCGTCTCAAAAAGTCGGCTGCTGTCTGCGTGATAAGACAGATCTTGGCGCATGGGCGTGCTCATGAACCTATTGTCGAGGGATGCAAAGAAAATGACAAGTCGTCAAAAATAGGAAAAGGCAGCCGAGCCACCCTCCGCATGGTGAGGGGCACGCAGCCCTTGCCACGCCAGAAGGCAAGCTACAAGCGGCTCTTGAGCATGCGCAACAGGTCGGCCCGGCCTTTTCTAAGGGAGGTTGGGACGGGGTAGCCCGAGGCGAGCCACTGGCCTAGGGCCAGGGATTTACGCGGGCGGAACTTAGCGACATGGCGCCCATAGACATGACGGCGCTCTCGACGACTAACTGGATGTCCGAAAACGGCGAGTGGTGGGCGCCAAGCGAGCGCATAATCGCACCATGATGCTCGATTCAGTCAGTTGTTATCAAGCCCTTAAAGCCCGCGATACACGCTTCGACGGACGCTTTTTCACCGGCGTTACTTCAACGCGAGTGTACTGCCGGCCGGTGTGTCCCGCCAAGGCGCCGAAACTCGAAAACTGCCGTTTTTTTCCCAGCGCGGCAGCGGCCGAGGGCGAAGGCTTTCGTCCCTGTTTGCGTTGTCGCCCGGAGCTAGCGCCTGGCAACGCCGGTATCGACGCCGGTGCGCGGCTTGCGCACGCGGCGGCAAGCTTGATCGAGAATGGCGTGGTGAATGGTGCGGGCGTGGGGGAATTAGCGCGACGGATCGGCGTAACCGAACGCCATTTGCGGCGGTTATTTTTCGCGGCATTTGGCGTGGCGCCGATCGAGTTCGTGCAAACCCAACGCCTATTATTGGCCAAGCGCCTGCTCACCGATACCGCGTTGTCGGCCACCGATATCGCCTTCGCCAGTGGCTTTCAAAGTCTGCGGCGCTTCAATACTTTGTTCAAACAACGCTATCGCTTGACGCCGTCGGATCTGCGCAAAAACACCAAAACCGCAGCGCTGGCGGATGAATTCATCTTTGAATTAGCCTATCGACCGCCACTGGATTGGCCGCATCTTTTACGCTTTCTCGGTAATCGTGAAATCGTCGGCGTGGAGCGCATCGACGAAAATAGCTATCGCCGCAGTGTGCGCATTGAAGCGAAAAACGTTATTCATCGTGGATGGATTGCCGTGACTCCACACACGCGCAAAGCGGTATTGCGCGTCAGCGTTTCGTCATCGTTGGCGCGCGTGTTGCCCCAGGTCTTGAGCCGCATTAAGCAGTTGTTCGATCTGTCCTGTCATCCCGATGAAATCGGCGCCGCGCTAGGCGATTTGGCAGTGGGCCATCCCGGGCTACGTTTGCCGGGCGCCTTCGACGGCTTTGAATTGGCGGTGCGCGCGGTGCTCGGACAGCAAATCACGGTGCGCGCGGCGACGACCTTGGCGGGGCGATTCGCCGCCGCGTTCGGTGATGCAATCGCAACGCCTTTTCCCGAGATTACACGAATCTTTCCCGCCGCCGAGCGAATCGCCACACTAACGGTGGACGACATCGCCAAGCTCGGCATCATCGCCGCGCGAGCACGCACGATTCTGGCGTTGGCCCGACAGATCGCCGATGGTGAGCTGCGCCTGGATCCAGCCGCGGACGTTGAAGCAACCATATCCCAACTGCGATCTATTCCAGGCATCGGCGAATGGACGGCGCAGTACATCGCCATGCGCGCGCTGGCGTGGCCCGATGCCTTTCCCCATACGGATTTCGGCGTGATGCAGGCACTCGGTGAAAAAAATCCGCGCAAGGTCTTAGCGCACGCCGAAGCCTGGCGGCCGTGGCGCGCCTACGCAGTGATGCATCTTTGGCGATCGTTGGAGGAAACATGACACAGCACTACGCATTTTACGAAAGTCCCATCGGGCAGGTCTTGCTAACTGCGTCGGAATCGGCGCTAACCGGCTTACATTTCGTCGGCGAAAAATATTATCCGGGCATATCGCCGACCTGGCGGCATAACGAAAATTTCGCCTTGATTCGGCTGTCTATGATTCAACTCGACGAATATTTCTCTGGGGACAGAAAATCGTTCGATATCGCCGTCGCGCCGCAGGGCACGGAATTTCAGCGTCAGGTATGGAAAACACTGAGCGCGTTACGTTACGGCGAAACGGCGACGTACAGTCAATTGGCGCAGCGCCTCGGCAATCCCAGCGCCGTACGCGCAGTCGGCGCAGCCAACGGCCGCAATCCGATTTCGATCGTCATTCCCTGCCACCGCGTAATCGGCGCCGATGGCAGCTTGACTGGCTATGCCGGTGGGCTGGCGCGTAAGGCGGCATTGCTGCGGCTTGAGGCGGCGAGGCTGGAGTTTCGGCTCAGCGCGGTCGGGTGAACTCTAAACCACGCGGCGTAAAGCGCGGGTAAAAACAGGCAGGTCAACACTGTCGCAACCAATAGGCCGCCCATGATCGCGGTCGCCATGGGGCCCCAGAACACACTGCGCGACAGTGGAATCATGGCCAAAATAGCGGCGGCCGCGGTCAGCATGATGGGGCGGAAGCGTCGTACCGTCGATTCCACAATGGCGTCCCACAAATTTTCCCCAGCCTTCACGTCTTGGTCGATCTGATCGACCAGAATGACGGCGTTGCGCATGATCATGCCCGCCAGGGAAATAATTCCCAGCAACGCCACAAATCCGACTGGCCGTTGCGTGAGCAGCAGCGCCAGCACCACGCCGATAATGCCCAACGGCGCCGTCAACAACACCAACACGGTCTTTTGAAAGCTCTGTAGTTGGAACATCAATACCGTTAACATAATGCCGATCATCAACGGGAACCCGGCAGCGATGGACGATTGGCCTTTGCCGCTGGATTCCAACGCGCCGCCGGTCTCGATGCGGTAACCCGGCGGGAGTTTGTCTTGGATGATTTTGAGTTGGGGCAGGATCGCATTGGTGACATCCGGCGCCTGTACGCCATCGGGAATATCGGCGCGGACGGTGATGGTCGGCAATCGATTGCGGCGCCAAATCACGCCTTCTTCAAAACCATAGGCAATGCGCGCGATTTGCGACAGCGGCACGCTGCGGCCGGCGCCGGTGAATATGTCCAAATCCTTCAGGCTGCCGAGGTTGACGCGTTCGCGCGGTTCGGCCCTTGCGACGATTGGAATCAACTTGTCGCCTTCGCGATACTGCGTGATGGTCAGCCCTTCAAAAATCGCGTTTTGGATGTTTGATAGTTGTAGCGAAGTGATGCCCAAGGCACGCGCCTTGTCCTGATCGACCTCCAACTTAACCACTTTGCTCAGTTCTTTCCAATCGAAATTCACCTCGCGACAATTAGCGTTATTGCGCATGATTTCGGCCACCTGGTTGGCGATATCGCGAATCACCAGCGGATCTTCGCCGACCACACGAAACTGAATCGGATAGCCGACCGGCGGGCCGTTTTCCAGCCGTTGCGCTCGTGCGCGCAATAGCGGAAAGTCTTGCGTGAACGCAGCGCGCAACTTCTGCAACAGCGCCTCGCGATGGTCGCCGCCCTTAGTCATAATGACCACCTGCGCGTAGTTCAGGTTGGACAATTGTTGATCCAACGGCAAGTAAAATCGCGGCGATCCGGCGCCGATATAGGCGACGTAGTTCAGCATATTCGGATCGCCGTCGAGTAATTTTTCCAGCCGCCGCACTTCAGCTTCGGTCGCAGCAAATGACGAGCCTTCGGCGAGCCAAAAATCGACCAACAACTCTGGACGTTCGGATGCCGGGAAAAACTGATTCGGCACGAAGCGAAAGCCATAAATCGACGCGGCAAACGCCAGGACGGTCGCGACAATCACTGTTTTTCGGTAGGTGATACACCCTGTTACTAATTTTCGGAATACCCGATAGAAACGTCCTTGGTGCGTGTCTTGATGAACGTGGCCCGGCTTCGGGCTGGGCAGTAGCAAATAGCCCAAGTAAGGCGTGAACACCACGGCCACCAACCACGAGACCGACAAGGCGATAGCGGTGACGCCGAAGATGGCGAAAGTATATTCGCCGACGGAGGATTGCGCGGTGCCGATGGGCAAAAATCCGGTCATGGTAATCAAGGTGCCAGACAACATCGGCATGGCCGTCGAGGTGTAGGCGAAGCTCGCGGCTTTGATGCGATCCATCCCTTCTTCAAGCTTTAAGTACATCATCTCAACCGCAATGATGGCGTCGTCGACCAGCAAGCCGAGCGCGATGATGAGGGAGCCCAGAGAGATGCGATGCAAATCGATGTGGCCCAGATTCATGATCGTGAAGGTAACGGCAAGAACCAGCGGAATCGATAACGCCACGACAATTCCGGTACGCCAGCCCAGGCTCAAAAAGCTCACCGCCAGCACGATCGCGACCGCTTCGGTTAAGGACTGCATGAATGTCTTGACCGAATGCTCGACCACCTTGGGCTGATCCGAAACCGCATGGATGTCGACGCCGATGGGCAACTGGCTACGGAAGCGCTTGATGGCGGCATCGAGATCGCGTCCCATCTGGATTACGTTTCCGCCCTGGGTCATCGAAATCGCCAATCCAAGCGTCTCTTGGCCTTGGAAGCGCATTTTGAATTCCGTGGGATCGACATAGCCGCGATAAACTTTGCTGATATCGCCGAGGCGGAAGGTGCGGTTATTGGCGCGAAAGCCGATATCGCGAATGCTCGCAACGGATTGAAAATCACCCGAGACGCGCAGGGCGACATTGTCGCTATCGGTTACCACCGTACCGGCGGGCGCCATGCTGTTTTGTTCCTGCAATGTCGCGATAAATAGCTGCGGATCAATACCGAAGGACTGAAGCCGTCGCGTCGAGAATTCGATGTAAATGCGTTCGGCTTGCTCACCGACCAAATCCACCTTGCTGACGTTGGGCAGGCGCAACAGCTCCTGGCGCGCGAGATCGACATACTCCTTCAGCTCGGCATAACTAAAGCCATCACTGGTAAAGGCGTAGATTGAGCCAAAGGTGTCACCAAACTCGTCGTTAAAAAAAGGACCTTGTACGCCGCTGGGTAATTGGAAGCGCACGTCGTTAATCTTTTTTCTGACCTGGTACCAAATATCCGCAACGGATTTCGGTGGTGTGTTTTCATTCAAGTTGACGAAAATGGTCGCTTCGCCGGGTTTCGCGTAGCTACGCAGAACATCCAGGTGGGGGACTTCTTGGAGTTTTTTTTCCAAGCGGTCAAGCACCTGCCGCTCGACTTCGCGCGCCGTTGCGCCGGGCCAAAATGCCCGCACCACCATGGTGCGAAAGGTGAAGGGTGGATCTTCCGCCTGGCCCAGGGCGAAGTAGGCCTGCACCCCGGACAACATGAGCGCCACAATGAAAAATCGAACGAGGGCCTGGTGGTTCAGCGCCCAGGTCGACAGATTAAAACCGTTCATGGCGTCGCGTGGACAAGCATCGGCTTGACGATTTGTCCGGCGAACAATTTGTGCACGCCGGCGGTGACCACCAATTGGCCGTCGCTAAGGCCCGTCATAATGGTCGCTTTGTTATCCTTGTATTCGCCTAGTCGCACCGTGACCAGATTGACTTTGTTACTGCTCGCATCAACCACCCAAACGGCTGGCTTTTTGTCGGTGGTGTGATAAAGCGCGGTAAGCGGAAGTACGTAGGCGGCGTTGCGCGCAGCTTCCTTTAGGAACACGCTGGCGGTCATGCCGAGCTTGATCGCGTCGCTGGCTTGCAGAATCGAAATCTTCGCGCTGTAGGTGCGCGTTACCGGATCGGCGTTGGGTGAAATCTCCCGGACTTTTCCGTCATAGGTTTTGGTCTGATCCGCCCACAGCGAAATTTTGATGGTTTGCGTTTGCCGAAACTCGGCTAAGCGGCTTTCCGGCACGGCGATGACCACCTCTTTTTCGCTGGGCTGCGCCAGCCTCATCACGACCTGGCCGGCGCTAACCACTTGTCCGGACTCGGCGTCGATGGCCGTGATCACGCCATCTTCCGGCGAAGTGAGCGTGGTGTAACGAACTTGGTTTTGTGTTTGTTTGAGTTGCGCTTGAATTTGTTCCAACCGCGCCTTTGCGGTATCGAAGGCAGTCTGTCGTTTCTGAAATTCTGCTTGGCTAATGAAACGCTTGCTGAGCAACTCGCTATAACGGTTGAGATCGGCACGGGCAAAGTCATAGTCTGCCCGCGCAGAGGCTAGCTGAGCCGTCGCGCCTTCCTTGCTCAATGCAAAATCTTGCGTGTCCAACTGCGCGAGAACCTGACCTGCCTTGACCAGGCTCCCTACTTCGACTTTGCGCTCAACGATTTTGCCGGGGACACGAAACGCCAGCGGCGTTTCGTAGCGCGCGCGAACTTCACCCGAATAGCCGGATTCCAGGCCCAATTGTGTGGCGGATATTTTCTCCACCCGGACCAGGCGAATCTCTTCTGGCGTCGCGGCTTTTTTCTGGCAAGAGAATAGGGCTGGGATAATTCCAGCAATCAGAAGGAGGAAAACGTAGCGTTTCGATCGCAGCGACATGGTTTACCCCAGGCGGCAGATTGACACCGGATTATATGCTTACCCGAGAACTCACCGTAGTAGAGCGATACCTAAAACGCGATCGACGCCAGCGGCGATTCGGCCATCAACGAAATCTGCTCGCGTAATTCCAGAATACGATCTTGCCAATAGCGTTGGCTATTAAACCACGGAAACGCAGCGGGAAACGCCGGATCGTCCCAGCGCCGCGCAATCCATGCGGAATAGTGAATTAACCGCAGCGTGCGTAGCGCCTCGATCAGATGCAACTCGCGCCGATCGAACTCGAAAAAATCTTCATAGCCAATCAACACGTCGGTGAACTGACGCGTCATATCGCCGGTCTCGCCGGATAACAGCATCCACAAATCTTGGATCGCCGGTCCCATGCGACAGTCGTCGAAATCGACAAAGTGCGGGCCAGATTCGGTCCACAACACATTGCCGGCGTGGCAATCGCCATGCAAGCGAATCATCTTAATCTCGCCGGCACGTTCGTAACATTGCCGCACACCGGCCAACGCTTGCTCAACCACGCTAGACCAAGCCTGCATCAAGTCCGCAGGCAAGAAATGGCTTGCGAGCAAGTATTGGCGCGGCTCTTCGCCGAAGGTTTGGATGTTTAGCGCAGGACGTTCACGAAAATTTTCGATCGCGCCGACCGCATGAATGCGCCCAAGAAAACGGCCGATCCATTCCAACGTGTCGGCTTGCTCCAACTCGGGCGCGCGGCCACCTTGCTTCGGATAAATTGAGAAGCGAAAATCCTGAAAATGGCTTAGGGTCGTTGCGTTCTCCAGCACGGTCGGCGCAACCACCGGAATTTCGCGTTCCGCCAATTCCTGCACGAACGTATGCTCCTCCAATATCTGCGCGTCGCTCCAACGCTGCGGCCGATAGAATTTCGCCACAATCAGCGAGGCATCGTCGAGCCAAATTTGGTAAACGCGATTTTCGTAACTATTGAGTGCGAGCATGCGCCCATCGCATTTGCGGCCCGTGCTTTCGATGGCGTTGAGCACAACATCCGGCGTAAGTCCCGCGTAAGGTGTCGCTTGAGCCGTCTCCATGCCGTCATTGTACCCGCGCTGCGTTATAATGCCGCGCTAACTTTTCGTAAGACAATCCAATGGCTCAGTACGTCTACACTATGAATCGGGTGAGCAAGATCGTGCCGCCCAAGCGCACCATTCTCAAAGATATTTCACTGTCGTTTTTTCCCGGCGCGAAAATCGGCGTGTTGGGATTGAATGGTTCCGGCAAATCCTCATTGCTGAAAATTATGGCGGGACTCGATACCGAGATCGAAGGCGAAGCGCGGCCGATGCCGAATTTGAGCATCGGTTATTTGCCGCAAGAACCGCAACTTGATCCCACTAAAACGGTACGTGAAGAAGTGGAAGCGGGCATGGGCGAGGTGATCGAGGCAAAGAAAAAACTCGAAGAGGTTTACGCCGCTTATGGCGAGCCCGACGCCGATTTCGACAAGCTCGCGGCAGATCAGGCGAAGTACGAAGCCATCCTGTCAGCCAACGGTAACGACACCGAACATCAACTGGAAATCGCGGCCGATGCGCTGCGGCTGCCGTCTTGGGAAGCGAAAATCGTCAATCTCTCCGGTGGCGAGAAGCGCCGCGTGGCGCTATGTAAATTGTTGCTCTCAAAGCCCGACATGTTGCTGCTCGACGAGCCCACCAACCACTTGGATGCGGAAAGTGTTGAGTGGCTTGAGCAGTTTTTACTACGTTTTCCCGGCACGGTCGTCGCTGTGACCCACGATCGCTATTTTCTCGACAACGCCGCGGAGTGGATCCTGGAACTGGATCGCGGCCAGGGAATTCCTTGGAAGGGTAACTACAGTTCCTGGTTAGAACAAAAAGGCGATCGACTCAAGCAAGAAGAGTCGAGCGAATCGGCGCGGCAGAAAGCGCTGAAAACCGAGTTGGATTGGGTGCGGCAAAATCCAAAGGGACGCCAAGCCAAAAGCAAGGCGCGCCTTGCACGCTTCGATGAATTAAGTTCCTACGAGTATCAAAAACGTAACGAAACCCAAGAGATTTTCATACCCGTGGGTGAGCGCCTGGGCAATGAAGTGATCGAATTCAAAGGCGTGAGCAAAGGCTACGGCGATCGCTTGTTGATCGATAACGCCAGCTTCAACATTCCGCCTGGCGCCATCGTCGGCATTATCGGCCCGAACGGCGCGGGTAAGTCGACGTTGTTCCGCATGATTACCGGAAAAGAAAAACCCGATAGTGGCGAGATCGTCATCGGCTCGACGGCGATCATCGCGCAGGTGGATCAATCGCGCGAAGCGTTAAGCGGCGACAAAACCGTGTGGGAAGAAATTTCCGGTGGCGCCGACATCATTACCGTCGGCAAATTCGAAATGCCCTCGCGCGCCTACCTCGGAAGATTCAATTTCAAAGGCGCCGATCAGCAAAAAATCGTTGGCAATTTATCGGGGGGCGAGCGCGGGCGCCTGCATCTGGCGAAAACCTTGCTGGCAGGTGGCAACGTGTTGCTGCTCGACGAACCGTCCAACGACCTGGATGTGGAAACCTTACGCGCGTTGGAAGATGCGCTACTGGAATTCCCCGGCAGCGCGCTGATCGTTTCTCACGACCGCTGGTTTTTGGATCGGATTGCGACGCACATCTTGTCGTTCGAAGACGAATCGCAAGTCGTGTTCTTCAACGGCAACTATCAGGAATATGAGGCCGATAAAAAGAAACGCCTAGGCGAGGAAGGCGCGCGGCCCCATCGTGTTCGCTATAAGGCGTTGAAGACGTAGTCCTGTCATTGCGAGGCGTCCGACGCTTCGCTTTGGGATAAACGCCGCGACGACGCAATCTCGATTTTATCGAGTACAAAATACGCGATTGCTTCGTCGCGAAAAACGCTTCTCGCAATGACAATATGAACCGCAGGTTTCCTAGCCGCGCCCAACGAACGGCATTTTCGTCGCCATAATCGTCATGAACTGCACGTTGGTTTCCAGCGGAAAACTCGCGATATGAACGATCGCTTGGCCGACGTGATCGACATCCATCAACGGCTCGACGACCAGCGAACCGTCGGCTTGCGGTAACCCAAGTTTCGCGCGCGGCGCGATCAACTCCGTCGCCGCGTTGCCGATGTCGATCTGGCTGCAAACGATGTTGTATTTTCGGCCATCAAGCGAGGTTGATTTCGTCAGGCCGGTGATCGCATGCTTGGTCGAGGTATACGGCGCAGAATTGGGCCGTGGGGCATGGGCGGAAATCGAACCGTTGTTGATAATGCGTCCGCCCATGGGGTCTTGGCTTTTCATCATCCGAACCGCCGCCTGGGTGCAAAGGAACGGCCCGGTCAAGTTGATATCGACAACGCTTTTCCATTGCTCGAATGTTATGTCTTCGATCGGGCCTCCGGCGCTGATTCCGGCGTTGTTAAACAATAGATCGAGACGGCCGAATTTTTCCTTTGTCTTGGCAAATAGCTCGGTCACCGCTTTCGGATCGGCGACATCGGTCGGCACTGCAAGCACGCGATTTCCCGCGCCAGACGCCTGCGCGACTTGTTGCAACGGTTCAGCGCGGCGACCCGCTAGCACCACTTGATAACCGGCTTTTAATAACGCGAGCGCAGTGGATTTTCCGATGCCAGTTCCGGCGCCCGTAACGATTGCTACTTTGTTTGACGAAGCCATGAATATTTTCCTCACTTAAATTAAATGGATGTAGGGTGGGTAGAGCGCAGCGAAACCCGCCGTTCCTTATCTAACATTGATGGGTTCCGCTGCGCTCTGCCCATCCACCAATTTAGCCTTCCGCGCGCCGCAACTGCGGAAATAAAATCACGTCGCGGATGCTTGGGCTGTCGGTCAGCAACATGACTAATCGATCGATGCCGATGCCTTCGCCCGCGGTCGGTGGTAGGCCGTATTCCAGTGCGGTGACGTAATCTTTGTCCTTGAACATGGCTTCTTGGTCGCCGGATTCTTTCAGTTTCACCTGCTCGTCGAAGCGCGCTTCCTGGTCTTCCGGATCGTTCAATTCTGAAAACCCATTGGCAATTTCGCGACCGGCGATGAACAGTTCGAAGCGGTCGGTGATGTCGGGATTCGTGTCGTTGCGCCGCGCCAGGGGCGAGACTTCGGCCGGGTAGTCGATGATAAATGTCGGTTGAATCAGCAGCGGCTCCGCCGTTTCTTCGAATAGCGTCAACTGCATGCCACCGAGGCCATCGCCGGGTTTGGGCGCGGCGCCAAGACGCTGCAGCTCAGCGACGACGAACTCGCGATCGTTCAACTGTGCGTCGGTGTATTGCGGGAAATATTTTTGAATCGCTTGCGTGGTCGTGAGGCGCGCGAACGGCTGACCGAGATCGATAATCTGCCCCTGGTAATTCACTTGTGCCGTGCCGAGCACTTGTTGCGCGACATCGCGGAACATGGTTTCCGTGAGATCCATGAGATAACGATAGTCGCGATAGGCTTCGTAAAATTCCAGCATGGTGAATTCGGGATTGTGCCGCGTCGAGATACCCTCGTTGCGGAAATTGCGATTGATCTCGAATACTTTCTCCATGCCGCCGACGACTAAACGCTTGAGATACAACTCCGGCGCGATGCGCAGATAA
>JANMJR010000354.1:0-2096 GCA_031371465.1 Pseudomonadota bacterium | reverse complement strand
GTTTGAGAATGTTAGTGAACGCTTCCTGCAAGATGCGCAAAACGTGCAGCACATTTTGCGGCGTGAGACAAGCTAGCTTGGGCAAGTCTTGCACTTGCCAGTCCAACTGAATGCCGCTGGACTTAAGGCGCGGCTCCAGGCGATAGCGGAAATTGCCCAGCACGGTGAGGAGATCGTTCTCGGTGGATTCCAGAGAATCGATCGTTAAACGCAAATCGTCCAAGCACTCGCGCAACACGGCCGTGAGCTGTTCCTTGGCGAGGTCGCCGTGTTCTACTAGTGATAGCGTCGAGATGAGTTGCGCGCCTAGGCCATCGTGCATGTCGCGCATGATGCGCTGGCGCTCCTCGACGATGGCGCTTTGGCGTTCAAGTTGATGCATCCGCTTGTAGTTGTCTTCCAGTTCGGTGTGTTTTTGAACGACACGACCCTCGAGTTCGACGTTAAGCTTTTCATAGTCATTCAAGTTGCGGACGAACCGATTGACGAGAATTCCACCCATGAGCACTGATCCTATTGCAGCGCCGTACGGAATCAGAAATATGGAGTCAAATGGCAACATACGTGCAAAGATCGCCGTGTCATGGCCTGCAAGCGTGAGATCGACAGCGATCGCTCCGAGCACCACGACGCTCTCAGCTGTCCGCGAGCGCCACCAGAAATGGACGAGAATTCCTATGTAAATCATAAGAAAAACACCATTCACAAAAAATTCTATAAGAAGCGCGAATCGGAAATTCATAAGACTTGCCGGCGCCCAGATGAGCGGGCTGAGAAGCACGTTTACCCAGAGCAACACCTCAAGGCTCTGCCATCGACGAGCTGTGAAGCGCAAGACAAACAATCCATAGAACGCGATGAACCAGCCGACTGCGGTCAGGGTTAACATGTTCCATTGCGGACCTGATATTGGTGGATCGCGGACTACGAAGTAGGCAACGAGGAACGACCCTAATAACGCCACAATCCCGCGATACCCGTATACGGTGTCTCGCGGTCTGCGCGTCCAAAGTAAGAGTAGCAGGATGCCGACGAAACCGATCAGCGCGCTGGCTATCTGTGAAAATTGAACTTGTAAGAGATTGCGACGTTCGAATAGTGGACGAAGCCCATGCTCGGGTCCGACTTGAACTGATCCCAGCCCATGTCCGGCCTTGGCAGCCGCCCAGAGACGCACGTAAAGCATGTTGCTCCCAGCTTTCAGGAGTTGTGGGACCACGACAAAAAATTGCGGACGATTGAAGTTCCATGCAATCGAACCACGACGGAATGATCCCCCGCTGCCGATATATTGGCCGTTGACGTAGAACGCCGCATTGAGCGCAATTTTTGGTGCATAAACGGCGTATAGCTGCGTTGGCGGCTGCGCGAGTACGAAGGGAATTCGATACCAACCGAAGCCGATCACTTGCGGTCGCGACGCATTCCAGTTATCGGGGAGTTGCTGCGGTTTCCACGCTGCTGAATCCGGTGGCGGTAAGTCGCCGTCATCCAACACAAAATCGGCGCGATCGAGTCGCAATATCTGTTCGTCGGCATGGCTTATCATCGGCACCAAAATTGCGCAAATCACCGCCAAAAAATGCCGAAGGACACTAAGCGTTTTCATCGTCACGGCCTTATTTCAGCAGCCCCATTTTGCTGGCTTCGTATACGGCCTCACCGCGCGAATGGACAGCGAGCTTTTGATAAATCTTTTTGACGTGGGCCGTCACGGTATGGCCCGATATGCCCAGCAGCTTAGCAATCTCGCCGAAGTTGAATCCTTTGGCAATGTACGTCAATACTTCGGCTTCGCGCGGCGATAGGCCCGCATCTTCCGGGAGTGGTTGTTGGGGTGTCGCGTCCGGCAACTTGAAGCGCTTCAACAGTTGTCGTGCGATGATCGGCGTGATCGGTGAGCCACCGGCGCGCAGGTCTTTGATGACCCTGACGAAATCCTCGGGAAGGCTGTCTTTGAGCAAATAACCGGTCGCGCCCGCTTCAATACTGGCGATAACGTGCTCCTCGTCGCCAAATACCGTCACGACCATGATGTCGGTCCCGGGGTGGTGTTGGGTCGTCTCACGGATGATCTCAATGCCGCTGATATCCGG
>JANMJR010000338.1:0-5270 GCA_031371465.1 Pseudomonadota bacterium | reverse complement strand
TCGCCGTAGCACCGTCGCCACGAAGGCACGCAATGCCGATGGGTCGGTCGAGTTGGAAAACTCAACCTCTGTCGTGCCCGCCAAAAATTCCCTAATTTGCTCGATTGTGTCGAGCTTTGATACGTTCATATCGATCACCATAAATGGATGATCGATCCAAAACCCCTATTTCAGCCTCACATGCCGCTGGAAACACGGCTCCGTTTCAGCCGCATATGCCATAGGAAGAGGCTCGGCCTTCCATAATCCATGTATAGTATTAAGGCTTCCGGTAAATTCCGCTAGCCTCTTTCCCACAAACTAAAGGAGCGAATCGAATGAGCAAACAAATCACGACTATTGCCCGCTTAAAAGCCAAGCCGGGCGCCGAAGCGCGGCTTGAAGAAGTGTTAAAAAGTTTGATTGAGCCGACCAGAGCGGAAAGCGGCTGCATTGACTACACTATGCACCGCGATTTGGAAGAGCCGGGCGTTTATTACTTTTATGATAATTGGCGCTCACAGGAGGATTTGGATGCACATTTTAAAATGCCGCACATGAAGCGCGTAATTGAAATCGCGCCCGAAGTTTTAGCCGAACCGCTCAAACTTATTCGCCTCGAAAAACTCGGTTAAAAAGCGTAAGATTTTAGAAATGGAAAATTTAGCATTAATTTTAGAGCCCTACTGCAGCATACTTCCAAACGACGGTGTTAATCGTCGTCATAATCACGAACAGAATCAGAAATTTTGGCCCACGGCGCTGCAGCGGTCGTTGCAGCCCAGTCCTTCGTCCTGTCTGGCCAACTAATCGGCCTAGCTGTCACAACGAAGGAACGCTGGCCGGACCTTCCAAGGGTTCCGACCGTCGAGGAGTCGGGGTTTTCCAACTACGAGTACAGCGCCTGGATGGGGGTTCTCGGGCGGAAAGGCATGCCGGAAGCGGATCTGGTGAACCTGGAGCGACAGTTGCTCGCAATCGGAAACCAGTGAAGTGCGCTCAAAACTCTATAAGCAAGGCATCGTCCAAGCATTGAACGGACGAGCAGACTTCAAGGCCGCTCTGGTTCACGACGCCGCCGTGAACCGCGATCTGATCAAGACCATCGGCGCGCAAATAGACTAGTCCGAAGTCACAAATCGGCCGATGCCCTTGGAACGCCAGCGTCTGCTCGACATCGAGCGGCAGCTTGAAGCGCACATCTCGAGCGACTGGAAATGGCCGACAATCACCCCAAATCCTCAAAAAATCACCTCTCCTTCGCCAACCCATACATTGCCAACGCCTTCACCCGCGCCGCGGCATGATTCACGATCGGCCTGGGATATTGCTTTCCAAGAACGATGCCCGCAGAAGCAAGTTCCACGCTGCTCGCCAGCCAGGGTGCGTGGATCGCCTCATCGGATAGGCCTCGCAGCTCGGGCAGGTAACGGCGAATGAATTTCCCTTCAGCATCGAATTTTTCCGATTGGGTCACGGGATTGAAAATGCGAAAGTACGGTTGGGCATCGCAGCCGGTAGACGCCGCCCATTGCCAGCCGCCGTTGTTCGCAGCGAGATCGAAATCGTTCAAGCTGTCCGCGAAATATTTTTCGCCCCAGCGCCAGTCGATCAACAAATCCTTCACCAAAAACGACGCGACGATCATGCGCAAGCGATTGTGCATGAAACCTGTTTCGTTGATTTGGCGCATCGCGGCATCGACGATTGGATAACCGGTGCGCGCTTCGCACCAAGCGCGAAATTTGTACTTGTCGTTTTCAAATTCAAGGTTGGCGTATTCTGCTTTGAAGGCGCGTTCCGCGACGTGGGGAAAGTGATAGAGGATGTTGAAATAGAAGTCGCGCCAGGCAAGCTCAGTGAGCCAAGTCTGTGCGCCTTCGTTGTTTTGCGCGCTGGCGAGACGGACAAGTTCGCGAATGGAAATCGTGCCAAAACGGTTGTGAACGGAAAGGTAGGATACGCCCTTGGTGGCGGGAAAGTCGCGGCGTTCTTTGTATCCCGTCATGCGCGGCAAAAAATCTTGCAGCGTCGCGCGTGCGCCGGATAGGCCGGGCTGAATGCCGAGCGACAATAAATTTGTCGCGCGAAATCCTAGACTTTCCAGGCAGGGAATCGGCACTTCGTCTTTTACTCTTACAAGACGGTGCAAATATTTCGCAACGGGATAGGCTTTAAGAGAATTCCCATCGAGTTTTTTCAACCAGGCATTTTTGTAAGGCGTGAACACCGTAAAGGGCCGTCCTGCCTGGGTTAGCACTTCGTCCTTCTCAAAAATAACCTGGTCTTTGAAAGAGAAAAAGTCGACTCGATTTTTGGCTAGCCTCGCCGCAACAGATTGATCGCGCGCAACCGCTTGCGGCTCGTAGTCATGGTTAGCGTAGATGGCTTGCACGTTAAGCTGCGCTGCCAAATGCGGAATCTCTTCCAGTGCGCGGCCGTGGCGCACACTCAAGCCACCGCCGTGTTTGCTGAGTTCATCGTGCAACTGGCGCACGCTACGCCAAATGAATTCGACGCGGCGATCGTCCTTTTTCGCCAGGCCGTCGAGGATGTCCGTATCAAATACGAACACGCAATGAACCTGCTCGTGCACCTTTAACGCATGAAACAATGCGGCGTGATCGTCAACTCTCAGATCGCGGCGAAACCAACACAGGGCGGCAGAGCCAGCCATAAATCCTTAGCGCTAATCAAGGCATAAATTGTGCGCGGCGCGGCGGGCGATTACAATAGCGCTTGCCATGTACGCGAACCTCACCAATCACTTCCTGATCGCCATGCCCAACATGGTCGATCCCAATTTTTCCAAGTCGTTGACTTACATCTGCGAGCACAACGATAGAGGCGCGCTCGGGCTGGTGGTCAATCGTCCCGGCGACATTACGCTGGGCGCCTTGCTTGGCCAGGCCGAAATTACCCTCGACAATGACGAGTGGAAAGCCGTGCCGGTTTACAAGGGCGGGCCGGTGCAAACTGATCGCGGGTTTGTGTTACATCGGCCCGTGGGTTCATGGCAATCGACGCTGGCGGTAAACGATGTCGCCGGGTTGACGACGTCGCGCGACGTGTTGCTCTCCATGGTGGCGGGCACGGGTCCGGATAAAATGCTGGTGGCCGTCGGTTACGCCGGTTGGGCGGCGGGTCAATTGGAGCAAGAAATCAAGCAAAACGGCTGGCTCACAGTCGAAGCGGATCTGGACGTGGTGTTCAATATGCCGCCGGAAGCACGGCTCAACGCGGCGATGGGTTTGCTCGGCATCAGCTTTGCGAATCTGTCGGACCAGGCGGGGCATGCTTAGCGGCACGGTGCTCGCGTTCGATTTCGGTTTGAAACGAATCGGCGTTGCCGTCGGCGAATTAGAACTTGGGACGACCCATCCGTTGGCGACGGTAAGTGGCAACGATCCCGTGCAGGCCATGTTGGCGATCGATAAACTCATAAAAGAATGGCGGCCAAGTAGGTTGATCGTCGGTCAGCCGCAGCGTGGCGACGGTCGGCCCCATGCCTTAGCCGGCGCTATCGAAAAGTTTGTCATGACTTTAAAAAACCAAACAAAACTCGATGTGGTTTTGTCTGACGAAAGTTATTCTTCCGCCGCCGCCTCAATAGCGTTGCGCGACGCCGGCATCAGCGGCCAAAAACAAAAAGCCATGCTCGACAGCGTGGCGGCGCAAGAAATTTTACAAGGTTATTTTGAGAACAATGGCATCACCGCGCGCTAATCTTCCCGACGCCGAGGCGCTTGTCAGTGCGCTCGCCGCGATGATTTTCAAGGCCGACATCACCCCGGAAACGGCCTTGGTCGGCATTCACACCGGCGGCGTATGGCTTGCTGAACGTTTGCAAACCATGCTCGGTGTAACCACACCGCTTGGCACGCTGGACATCACGTTCTATCGCGACGATTTCGGCGAACGCGGCTTGCATCGCGATGCAAAACGCTCAACCATTCCATTCGAGGTCGCCGGCCAAGACATTATTTTGGTCGACGATGTGTTGTACACCGGCCGCACCATTCGCGCGGCGATGAACGAGTTATTCGACTATGGCCGCCCGGCGCGGATTCGCCTCGCGGTCCTAGTCGATCGGCAAAGCCGCGAGTTGCCGATCGGCGCGCAATTTGTCGGCGCGACATTGGCCGTCCCCGATGATGAAATGCTGGTGCTGGAACGCAGCGACAGCGGCACGCTTGGCTTTAAACAATTGAAAAAGGAACCGCGTTAATGCAGCGAAATCTTCAGTTGGATGACGAAGGTAACCTGCAACATCTGCTAACCATAGAAGGCATTCCACGCGCACTCCTGTTAAAAATTCTCGACACCACCGATTCCTTCGTCGGCGTCACCGAACGCGACGTCAAGAAAGTGCCGTTGCTGCGTGGCAAATCCGTATTCAATATTTTCTTCGAACCGTCAACGCGCACGCGCACCACCTTTGAAATCGCGGCGAAACGTCTGTCCGCCGACGTGATTAATCTCAACGTCGGCGTATCGAGCACCAGTAAAGGCGAAACGCTGCTCGACACGGTCGCGAATTTGTCCGCCATGCATGCCGACATGTTCATCGTGCGCCACGCCACCAGCGGTGCGCCGCACCTAATCGCGCGCCACGTCGCGCCCGGCATTCACGTTATCAACGCAGGCGATGGCCGCCATGCGCACCCGACCCAAGCGTTGCTCGACATGTACACCATCCGCCACTACAAAAAACAGTTCACGGATCTGCGCGTTGCGGTGGTCGGCGATCTGCTGCATTCGCGCGTCGCACGTTCGCAGATACATGCGCTGACGACACTGGGCGTGCCTGAAGTGCGCGTGGTCGGTCCGAAGACGCTGATCCCGCGCGACGTCGAAAATCTCGGCGTGCACGTTTATCACGACATGGCGCGCGGCATTAAAGATTGCGATGTGGTGATGATGTTGCGCCTGCAAAACGAACGCATGAACGGCGCGTTGTTGCCGAGCGCCGGCGAATACTTCAAATCCTACGGCCTGACGCCGGAAAAACTCGCGCTCGCAAAGCATGACGCCATCGTCATGCATCCGGGCCCGATGAACCGCGGCGTCGAAATCGATTCCGCGGTAGCGGATGGCAAGCAATCGGTGATTCTGCCGCAAGTGACTTTCGGCATCGCGGTGCGCATGGCGGTGATGAGTATGTTGGCGGGGAATGGTTGAGGAATTGAAATACACCTCTTGGTCATTGCGAGCGCAGCGAAGCAATCTCGCTTTTGTGCGAATTGACCCAACGGCGAGATTGCTTCGCGGCGCTCGCAATGACAATGGAA
>JANMJR010000316.1:0-4635 GCA_031371465.1 Pseudomonadota bacterium | reverse complement strand
CTCGGGTGGCACGGGATGCAATGCATCCGCCGGTCGATCAAAGCGTGGGGTGGCTTCGAGCAAAGCCCGGGTGTAAGGATGTTTTGGATGGGCGAATAACGCCGCAGCCGAGTTCGATTCCAATATGCGCCCTGAATGGATCACGCTGACGCGATTGCAAATCTTCGCGACCACACCGAAATCGTGGGTGATGAACAAAATCGCGGTATTGGAATTGACCTGAAGCTCCTTAATCAGCCGCAAGATCTGCCGTTGTACGGTCACATCCAACGCCGTGGTCGGCTCATCGGCGATGATGAGTTTGGGCTTACACGCAAACGCAATCGCGATCAGCACGCGCTGGCGCATGCCGCCGGAAAGCTCGTGAGGAAACTGTCGGAGCACGCGTTCGATTTCGCGAATGTGCACATCGTTTAGCAACGCTGCGGCTCGCTGCTTTGCTGCGGTCGCGGTCATGCCTAGATGCAGTTGCAGAACATCCGTGATCTGCGGCTCGATACGCTTGACGGGGTTGAGCGCCGTCATGGGATTTTGCGGGATGAGCGTAATGTCGCGGCCAAGCATTTCGCGCCGCTTGGCAGGGTGAATCTTCAACAACTCGTTGCCGTCGAAGTTGATAAAACCGTGGGTGACTTTGGCGTATTCCGGCAATAATCCCAGTACGCATTTGCCAATCATGGTCTTGCCCGCGCCGGACTCACCCACCAGGCCATGCACCTCACCTTCCATGATCTGCAGCGACACGCCGCGCAAAATAGGCTGACGAATTTCCAGATAAAGAGAATTGATGTCGAGTATGCTCATGACGACGATCCCCGATAATCGAATGCGCGCTGCAGACCATCGCCGAGGGCATTCATGCCGAGTACCGCGACGATGATGCACAACATCGGCAGCGCCATCAGCCACCAGGCTTGGTTTACATACAACCGACCCTCGGAAATCATGCCGCCCCAAGTCGCGGCGCCCGACGCGACGCTCAAACCAACGAAGCTCAAGATTGCTTCGACGACGATGGCGATGCCCATTTCCATACTGAATAACACCAGCAGCAACGGTGCTACGTTGGGCAAGATCTCGATCAATATGATTTGTAGCGGCCTTAATCCAATCGTGACGGCGGAGGTAACGTAATCGAGTTCCCGTTGCGCCAGAGTTTCGGCGCGCACGATGCGGCAAAAGCGCGTCCAATCGATCACCACAATGGCGACAATCACCGTCAGCAATCCGGGCCCAATCACTGCGGCGAGTACGATCGATAACAACACCGGCGGAAAGCTCGTCCAGATTTCCACCAGCCGCGAAATGACCGCGTCGACTTTGCCGCCGAAATAGCCAGAAGCCAAACCCAGCGCGGTTCCCAGCAATCCGGCCAGTAGCGCGGCGACAAACGCAACGATCAATGCAACGCGCGAACCGTGCAGCAAACGCGACCAGACATCGCGGCCCAAACTGTCCGCGCCGAACAGATAATTACCGTGATAGTCGCTCTGCCAAAACGGCGGCAAAAACGAACTCATTAAATCTTGTTCGAGCGGATCGTGACGCGACAACCACGGCGCCGCGATCGCGGCGAGTAACATCAGCCCGAGCACGGCTAAGCCGAACACCAATTGCTTGTTCCACGCAAAATGCTTCACCCCTGCCGCACCCGCGGGTTGAGCCAGTGATAGCTCGCGTCAATCAAAAAATTAATCGCAATGAACAATACGGCAAAGGTCAGCACCAGGCCTTGGATTAGCGGTAGATCGCGCTGGATCACCGCGCCGATGGCCATGTTGCCGATACCGGGGTAGGCATAAATATATTCGATCAACACCGTGCCACCGATCAGAAAAGTAAACTGCACGCCGGTCAACGCGATGGTTGGAATCAACGCGTTGCGCAGCGCCTCACGCCAGATTATGCGCGAGCGGGTGAAGCCTTTAACGCGAGCGAGGAGGATATAGTCTTGCTCCATCGCTTCGTTCAGGGAGTTTTTCAGCACGCGCGAAATCATCGCCGTGAGCGGCAGCGCCAAGGCAAGTGCCGGCATAATTAAATGAGAGATCAGCGAAGCAAAAATGCGCAACTCGCCGCGCAGCAAACTCTCGACGAAAAAGAACTGCGTTAGCGGATTGAATTCCAGCGTCGGGTCCAAGCGCCCGGAAATCGGCATGATCGGTAGCAGCACGCCGAATAGCAAGATGAAAATCAGGCCCCACAAAAAATCCGGAATCGCCAACGCCAATCCGGAAAAACCATCAACCACGGACTCGGGCCAGCGACTGCGCCAATAAACGCTCGCGACGGCGAACAACACGCCGAGGGTCAACGCAATCGCTACCGCAATAAACGCTAACTCCAATGTCGCGGGCAAGCGCGATAGCACCAGCGATAAAACATTATCGCGTAAGCTGATGGACTTGCCGAAATTGCCTTGGGCGACGGCGCCGAGCCAGCCGATGAATTGCTGCCAGATGGGTTTGTCGAGGCCGTACAACTCGCGCAGGTTAGCAATGTCCTGCGCCCGCGCTCCGGGCGGAATCAGCATCGCGATCGGATCGCCCGGAACCACCCGCAACAGAACGAACACGATTAGCGCAACGCCGAATAGAGTGGGCACAACCCACAAAAGGCGACGCAGCCAGTAACCGCTCAGCATGACGTATGAACACTGCCTAGGTGAAAAAACGGTGAGTCATTGCGAGGAGCAGCGCGACGAAGCAATCGCGATGGTGTTTGAACAACGAGATTGCTTCGCAAAGTTTATCCCAAAGCGAAGCGTGGGACTCGCAATGACAGAATTACGCGGACTTGATATCTTGCGGCAAAATAAATCCCGCCGCGTGGGGGGTGAACTTCAGGCCTTTGCGATGTACGACAGGCTGGGCGTATTGCAGCAGCGGGATCACCAGCGCGTTCTCGGCAATGTATGTGTCTACTGCTTTGTAACCCGCGATACGCTTCTTTTCGTCCTTCTCGCCCCACAACGGCCCGATCATGTCGTCCAGCTCTTTACTTTTCCAAGCAGAGTGAGGTGACGGGCCGAACATGGCAAAGCCGGTCGATGTCGAAGGATCGCCGATCGCGTTGCCCCAGTTATAGAACGCTACCGGAGCAAGCTCGTGACGCGCACGCAAGTCGAAATGCTTGGCGATTTCGTAGACTTCTACGTTAGCTTCGATGCCGACTTTCTTCCACATCCCGGCGATCGCCTGGATCATTTCAAAATCTTTCGCCTTGAAACCTCGAGTGGTTTGCATCGTGAACTTCACCGGTTTGGCGGTCGAATAGCCCGACTTCGCCAGTAGTTGTTTTGCTAACTCGGGGTCGTATTTGACCTTGGTTGCTTCATTGAACGCAGCATACTGTGGCGCTTGCAGGGTGTCTATGGGAGTACCGAAACCGAGTAGCAGCCGATCAACGATGGCTTTCTTGTCGATGGCATGCGCCATGGCTTTGCGTATGTTTATATCGAGCATCGGCTCCTTATTCGTGATGAACAACATGCCGATGTCCGAAACCGGATGCGCCACGCCGGGCAAGCCAAGTTTCTTGGTCAGGCGGTTGAACTCCTCGAAGGGAACTTCTAAGGTCAGGTCGCTCTGGCCGCTCTCCACTTCCGCTACGCGACTTGTGGCGTCCGGGACAAACTTGAAAATGACGGTATCGAACGCCGGTTTCCTACCCCAGTATTTCGGAAAGGCTTTCAGCCGCACGTAGGCATTGCGCTCGAATTTGTCCACCATGTAAGGGCCGGAGCCGATGGGTTTGCTGTCCCAATCGGAACCCGCCGCGGTGAAGGCTTTTTTCGGCATCAGATAGCCGGTCAAGAACGCCATCCAGGGAAACAACGTCGGTTCGAATTCCTTCACGTCGCCGGTGATTTTCATGCCATCGACTTTGAAGTTGCCGATCTTGCCCCACACAAACTGAATCGGATTACCACTTTTCGGGTCGCCAGCGCGTTCCAGCGACCACACGACATCTTCCGGCGTCACCGTCGAACCATCATGCCAAAAAGCATTTTCACGCAGCACCAGTTCGATCTTGGATTTGTCCGCATTCCATCCCCATTTAGCCAGAATACCGGGTTTGAATGAAAGGTCTGGATTCTGATCGATATAGGTCTCGAAGACAGATTTGTAAATCGACTGGATGGTCGGGTTTGCGGCGGTCGCGCCTGAGGTTGGGTCCCAGGTCGGTAACGGGACATTGTAGGCGATGGTCAGCGGCTTGCCCTGCGCGAAGGCGAGTTGGCTGGACAGCGTTGCTAGGAGCGGCGTTGCGCTGGCCGCTTGAATAAAGCGGCGGCGGGAAATGTGATTCATTTTATTTTCTCCAGAAATATCGTTTTATAGATCTTCTACAAAGAGGCTCAAATTTGTGGCCCTAGGCCAGCGGCTAGCCTAGGGCTACCCGGTCATTCCCGCGAAAGCCGGAATGACATAACTCAAAGGGGTTTGCCTTGACTCTCCGCCCAACGTTTCATCAAAGTATTCGACGGCAAATTTTCGTCGACCAGTTTCTTTGCCGTTTCACTTCCCGCCACCGGCAAACCCGTCGGATCAAGGATGCCGATTTGCACCAGCACCGACGCTTGATCCCAATAAATATGCTCGTTATAAAGCTTATCGCCACGGAAACAGACGA
>JANMJR010000312.1:0-6122 GCA_031371465.1 Pseudomonadota bacterium | reverse complement strand
CTGCGCGACCTTATCAAATGCTTTGTTCGCCGGATCGAACCAGAACGAATGGTAAAGCGCAATGGCGTGATTGAACTCCTGCTGTGCTTCGCCATTGCACTCGACAATAAACATGACTTTACCGAGTTGCTCCCCCGGCTGACCGGCCGGGGCATCGTCTTCGTGGGCGAGCGCCGATGTGGCTGAAAGGCTTATTAGGGCGGCAAGAACTCCAAGACTTCGCTTCGTATTCATAACAGTCTCCTTTTCCTCAGTTCAGGGTGACGAACGAGGATTCCATACTACTCTCGCAGGATGGAATCGCTCAACCGGCCTGGACAATCACTTCAATATTCTTGGTGCAGTCACCGGCGTTGGCATCTCTGCGCAAATGCGACTGCGGGGCGCCGCGGGCCCTTGTGGCGAAGGGCAACGGTTGGGCCGCCGCTTCCGGTCTGCCTCCGGTGAGACTCAGCGCGGGTGACATCGTGATGTTTGCGCAGGGAGATCGTCACGTCATCTCAAGCGCGCCGGGACTGGAGCCGATTCCCGCCAGCGCCGAATGGGTGGCTGCGCGTCGCGATGAACCTAAGCCGGCGCCCATTGCCTTTCATCCTGGAATCCGCGAACCGGGGGTCTTGACCCCGGTGGCGGATGCCGATGCCGTCCTGGTGTGCGGATTCCTCGGCTGCGATCTGCGGCCATGTAACCCGCTGGTCGCGGCGTTATCGCGAATCCTGCATCTGCCGGCCGCACGAGCCGGTGGCTGGGTTGCTCGAGTAATCGACCAGGCAGTGGTCGAATCCAACGAGCAAACGCGCGGTGGCGACGCCGTGCTCGAACGACTCTCGGAAATGATGTTCGTCGACGCCGCCCGGCACTATCTGGATAGCGTGCTGGAGGATGCGACCGGCTGGCTCGCCGGACTGCGCGACCGCTTTGTCGGCAAGGCGCTCGCGCTGATGCATGAACGACCCGACCACCCGTGGAGCGTAGACAATCTTGCGCGGGAGGTCGGCTACGAGTCTAAGGCGGCATTCTCGCGCGCGTTCAAGCACAAAGTAGGCATGCCACCGGCCGCATGGCGCAAGGCTCAGGCCAGCGGCCAGTACGGTAGCTGCGACGTGATGGCGCAGCACTTGAAAGCCAGGCACAATGCTCGCTCGCGGGACCTTTGAAGCTACTACAATTACAACTGCGAAAGTAGCCGCTTAGCAGCAACCATAATGAGTGTAGCCAAATGAAAACAGAAGAACTGCGGGCGCTTCAGGCGCCGCTCAAAGATCAATATCGAAACGTGCCGCAGACGGCGCTGATTACGCTCAAAGCCCATGGCCGACTCGGCGAGGGCATCACCTGTAATGTTGAGACCGGCCGGGCGATCGCCGCGGCGGGCTTGCACCCGGCAACCGGCGGCGACGGGTTGGCGCTTTGCTCCGGTGACATGTTGCTCGAAGCCTTGGTTGCTTGTGCCGGCGTGACGTTGCGTGCCGTGGCCACGGCATTAAGTATTGAGTTGCGTGACGGCGTGGTGACGGCCGAGGGCGATTTAGATTTTCGCGGAACCCTGGGGGTGGCAAAAGATGCCGCCGTGGGATTCAAAAATATTCGCCTGCATTTTAAGCTCGATACCGATGCGGATGACGCGCAACTCGAAACACTGCTGCGTCTAACGGAGCGCTACTGCGTCGTGTTCCAGACGCTCAATCAAAAACCCGAGCTCTCAGTCGCGCACGACGTGACGCGCTAATTCCCGGCCATTTGAATTTGCCGCGCTCGATGGTTTTCGCGTAAAAACGCCGAACGGCCAAATAATTTTTCACGCAAGGCGCCGGCGGCATAGCTGCGCGGGTACCGACCGCGCTTTTGCAATTCCGGTACGATCAATTCAACGACATCGCTAAACGTCTCCGGCATGACCGCGAAGGCGAGATTGAAACCGTCGATGCCGGTCTCGTCGATCCACGCTTCAAGCTGATCGGCCACTTGCGCGGGCGACCCGACAACAACCGGGCCACGCCCGCCCAGGCCGATGAATTTTGCGGCCTCGCGCACGGTCCATTTGCGGCTCGGGTCCGCCTTGGAGAATGACGCTAACGCGGTGCGACCGGCGTCGTTTTCGATATATTCGATGGTGGCGTCCGGATCAATTTTGCTGAAATCGACACCGGTCCAGCCGGAGAAAAGCACGAGCGCCGCGTCGGTGTCGATGTGCTCTAAGTACTCCGCGTGCTTCGCCTTTGCCTCGGCCTCGGTGGCGCCGGTGATAATCAGCATTTGCCCATAGATTAGCGCGTCAGTCGCCTCGCGACCGGCGGTCAGCAGCGCGGCGCGCAACTCATCGACTGATCGTTTCAAAATGGATTTGCTCGGCGCACTCATGAACACGCACTCGGCATGGCGTGCGGCAAATGACTGGCCGCGCGAGGACGTGCCGGCCTGGTAAAGCACGGGGGTGCGCTGTGGTGACGGCTCGCACAAATGCACACCGGGAACACTAAAATTGGCGCCATGGTGCGCAATCGGGTGAACTTTTGCCGGATCGGTAAATACGCCGGCGCGCTTGTCGCGAATCACGGCGCCGTCTTCCCAACTGTGTTCCCAGAGTTTGTAAACAACATCCAGGTATTCATCGGCCAAATCGTAGCGCTCATCATGGGCGATCTGCTTAGGCAGCCCGAGGTTACGCGCTGCGCTATCGAGGTAGCCGGTGACAATATTCCAGCCGATCCGCCCATCGGTCAGATGGTCGAGCGTAGACATACGACGGGCGAAAGGATAGGGATGCTCATAAGTGAGCGAAAACGTAACGCCAAAACCTAGGTTCTTGGTCACCGCTGCCATGGCGGGCACGATCAACAACGGATCATTTACGGGAACTTGAACCGCGTGCCGGATCGCCGCATCAGGGCTCGCGCCGTAGACATCGTAAATGCCGAGCACATCGGCGATAAACACGCCGTCGAATAACCCTCGCTCGAGCAAGACAGCAAGTTCGGTCCAATACTCGAGCTTGCGATAGTCGCCGCAACGGTCGCGCGGATGGGTCCACAGGCCGGGCGACTGATGCCCGACGGTGTTCATCGTGAAGGCATTGAAGCGGATCGGTTTACTCATGAAAGAAACATCGCAGGCATATGGAAATGAACAACAGACGTACGCTCATGTAGTGCTTCATTCTGGCTGCAACGATATACGGGCGCTGCGACTGCGCCCCAATTGTCGTTCCCGCGAAGGCGGGAACCCATACAGCCTAATCGAGCGTGAGATCGACCAATCATCCGATCGCAATTGTTTTGGGCAATGTCGCCAGCCCTATGGATCCCCGCCTTCGCGGGGACGACGATGATTCACGCGTTTAGTGCGACTCTCTCGGAACCGGCGCTCCACTGCCGCCGACCAAAAACTCCAAGTCGACGCCTTTGTCCGCCTGATTAACGGTGTCGCAATACAGCTTCACATACCCGCGGGTATCGTGCGCCGGTAACGGCGTCCACAATTTTCTTCGCTTAGCCAATTCCGCTTCCGACACATCCAGCACTAACTTTCGTTTTTCCACATCAAGCTCGATCATATCGCCGTTTTTCACCAGCGCGAGCGGTCCGCCGGCGGCGGCTTCCGGGGAGGTATGGAGGACGACGGTGCCGTAGGCGGTGCCGCTCATGCGCGCATCGGAAATGCGGATCATGTCGGTGACGCCCTTTTTCAATATCTTCGTCGGCAGCGCGAAGTTGCCGACTTCGGGGAAACCGGGATAACCTTTCGGCCCGCAATTTTTCAGCACCATGATGCAGTCTTTGTCGACATCCAATTTCGGATCGTCGATGCGTTTTTTGTAGTCGTCGATGTCTTCGAACACCACGGCGCGGCCGCGATGTTTCATCAACGCGGGTGTGGCGGCGGACGGTTTGATGACGGCGCCGGTGGGCGCGAGATTGCCTTTCAACACGGCGATGCCGCCGTTCGGCTTGAACGGTTTTTTCAACGGAAAGATCACGTCTTCGTTGTAATTTTTCGCGTCTTTGCAGTTGTCCCAAAGGGTTTTGCCGTTTACCGTTAACGCGTCTTTGTGAAGCATCGAGCCGAGTTCTTTGATAATCACGGGCAGGCCGCCGGCATAATAAAAATCTTCCATCAGATATTTTCCCGACGGCATCAGGTTCAACAGGCACGGCACTTTTTTGCCGAGGCGATCCCAATCGTCGAGCGTCAGCTTAATACCCAAACGCCCCGCCATGGCGAGTAAATGCACGACCGCGTTGGTCGAGCCACCAATGGCGCCGTTGACTATGATGGCGTTCTCGAACGCTTCCTTGGTCATGATTTTCGACATCTTGAGATTTTCTTTGACCATCTCGACAATGCGTCGGCCCGCCATATGCGACAACACATAGCGGCGCGAATCGACCGCAGGAATCGCCGCGTTGCTCGGTAAGCCCATGCCGAGCGCTTCGACCATCGAGGCCATGGTGCTGGCGGTGCCCATGCTCATGCAATGTCCGGCTGAGCGCGACATACACACTTCGGCTTCGTACAAATCGTCCATATTCATTTCACCGGTCTTGAGCATTTCGGTGAATTTCCACACATGGGTGCCCGAGCCGATATCCTCGCCGCGGAATTTGCCGTTCAGCATCGGCCCCCCGGAAACCACCAGTGTCGGCAGATCGCAACTCGCCGCGCCCATCATTAAGGCCGGCGTGGTCTTGTCGCAGCCGACCAACAGAATAATCCCGTCGAACGGATTGGCGCGGATCGACTCTTCCACGTCCATGCTGACCAGATTGCGGAACAACATTGCGGTGGGCCGCATCACCGGCTCGCCGAGCGACATCACCGGAAATTCGAGCGGAAAGCCGCCCATCTCCAACACGCCTTTTTTTACATACTCGGCGATGTCGCGAAAATGCGCGTTACACGGCGTGACCTCCGACCAGGTGTTGCAGATACCGATGACCGGACGGCCATCGAACAGATGATGGGGCAGACCTTGATACTTCATCCACGAGCGATGCACCATGCTGTCGCGATTCGGCCGGCCGAACCACTCGATACTGCGATACTCGCCTTTCGCTTTCTTGTCTTTTTTCTTATCTGCCATGATTTCCCCTCCAGGTGAATGTTTGACTGAATGCGCCGACTTGCGCGTGTGTTGGAATTCTACACTTGCGCGACTCCGTAGTCATTTCCACGAGTATATTATGTAAAAGCACGCGCCACGACGCGCTCCCTGCTTGCCTTTCAAGCACCTATGCACTGGGAGCCGCACCCAGCCTGCCTGGTGGCGTGGCATAGTTTCCACAGTGCAGGAAATCCAGCGCCGCCCGGACCAATCCCCAGGGAATCTCTGATTTATTTCGAGTTCTAATCCCGAAAAGGGGACAAGGCAAGACAAGGCGCGAGTGAAAAATTGTGACGCAGCATATGTTGATATGTAAGGAACAATTTTTCGCGAGCAACGCAGGATTGCAACGAAATCGGAATAAATCAGAGCTTCCCCAAGGCGTTTTGTCACACGCTAGTGCTATACTAGGAAAATAACATAAGTCATTGATTCAAGGCATTTTCAAAATGAATGATTGCGATTCGGGTGGGTGCGATCGAGCGGCACGGAAAACATGGCCGAGATGAAACTGCCGTCGCTTTTGGCATGGCCCGCGAATTGGTTTTCCAGGCGGTGGATAAATCTGACGAGTTTCACGCTGCTCGTGCTGTTGTGCTGGCTGCTCGCCAATTGGACATGGATATTCTGGCCGCGCCCCAGCCATTCGGCCACCGGCGCCACGCAACAACTGATGATTGCCGCTCCCTTGGGCATCGGTGAGATTGTCGCGCGACATTTGTTCGGCGAACCAACAACCGAGGCTGTGGCGGCGGCGCCGGTGATCGTCGCGAGTCCGCTGAACGCAAAACTCAAAGGCGTATTCGCCGGGCTGCCGCCCTTCCCCGCGTTTGCGATTCTGAATTTCGATGGCAAGGATCAGCCCGTTCGCGTCGGCACAGAAATCCTGCCAGGCGCCTTGCTCGACAGCGTGTTTGCGCACCACGTGCTAGTGCGGCGCAATGGCGCGATCGAAAAACTTGAATTCGAGAACAGTGGCGCGGCAAGCGGCGCGACGATGGGCCAAATTAATCCGCAGATG